>JAKSKY010000150.1 GCA_024401515.1 Paludibacteraceae bacterium
TAAGATTGATTTTATCTTTTTGTTTCTCAAGTTCCTCGTATATACGTAGCGTGGCCCATGCGTCCAACGCCGCGTAACTCTTTTGCTTCTCGGTCAAGAAATCGGCCTCCCAATTGGTGAGTCGCTGTGACTTGGAGATGCGTTTATTGAAAATGATCGCGAAAATCTTGGACAAACTATTATCCTCAATTCCATATTGCTTCACATAAGGTTGGAGATCGATAAAACCCGCAGGGTTAAACTCCATCTGCTTACGCACCGCGCGAAAATCGTCCTTCAAAGAGAGGCCAATCTTCAATATGTTTTCATTTTCAAAAATCGGTTTCAGAATTTCCAGGCAGTTCGTTTCTTTCAATCTAAATAAAAAACAGGTATCGTTGGTGGATAGTTGGACCAGACAGACAGCATTACTCTTCCCCTTGGCGAACGAAGGCTTCGTCTCCGTATCGAACCCAAGAATCTTCTGTTTGGCTAAAAAGGCGACCGCCTTCACCGCTTCGGCATCACATTGGACCACACGTATGGTCCCTTCGTAATGCTCCGCCTCCAATTGAGCCAACTCCTCTTTGTCTATGCTTGGTCTGAACATCTTCAATCGTTAAAAAAATCAACCATTCCATCCACGTCGCTCATATCTTCCGACTCGGACATTTCAACATCACTATATAATACATTATGTATCGCTTTCAAAGCATTCAAGGCCGATTGGCCCCAATAACCGCGGAACTCCTCCTGACAACTGATCAAGGAATCGTTCATGATAGCAAGATCCGCACTTTGGAAATTTCCGATCATATCCCTCACCTGTTGGTAAACATCGGCAAGATTCTCCGAGATACGGGAAACGATAGGCGTTTCACTGTAACGCATATCCTCCATAAACACATCCAAATATTCATCATGGGCACCCACTATCGATTGGATTTGTTGGCGCACAGCCTCGTATTGACGCTCTGACACATATGTGTTCAACTCAGAAAGGGAATAAGTATCCATCTCCGGTAA
This sequence comes from Paludibacteraceae bacterium, assembly GCA_024401515.1. Taxonomy (GTDB): domain Bacteria; phylum Bacteroidota; class Bacteroidia; order Bacteroidales; family Paludibacteraceae; genus UBA1181. The sequence goes on from JAKSKY010000150.1 coordinate 1,006, forward strand.
AAGAGACATCTTCAAATATAAAAGAGGTATCAATTTGGACATTTTATCCAAAAAGTTTTTTTCGCCCATTCCAGCGCATTGCTCGACAAAAGAACAATACTCCGCCGCTACAGTGACGAATTCAATCGTGTTTTTATCATACACGGGATGTTGAGGATACTCTTCGTTAGTGCTCATCTCTCTTTCATTTTGTCGCGAATTTATAATTTTTAACAACGATTTTAAAGGATATGGGCCCTTTTTTATCCACAATTTGAAAAAAGAAGAAATAAAACGACATACGGCATATCAACGCAAATTGATAATTTTTGATGACCGATTATCAGACGGTGAACCAAGTCCGACAATCTGCCGAAAAATAAATTATTTTTATGGTTATTATGCGAATAGGATTTTTAAATCACAAAATAGGATTTTTGCGTCAGAAGAGCGTTCATACGCAGCAATAATCGGATTTTGAGACAAAATTATATCCTTTTGAAACAAAAATATTATCACGGAATAACACAAAGCACATACATTTGTAACAACGGAACACGAGAGGTGAACCGTTAAGATTTTAGATTAGAAACACACATAAAAGCAACATAGAATCTAAACAAAACTATTATGAAAAAAATCTCTGATTAGCCGTCGAACATTCCGTTTGGCGGCTATCTGTTTTAATAAGGACGCACACACACTTAAAGCAACAATATGAAGGTTTTCTAAAAGGAAATAACGCAGCCATAGTTAACAAATTATGACTGCGTTATTATTTTTTTCGCTTAACCAAACTCATGATTGGTATAAAATAAAACCATATCCCCTTATATAGTTATTAAAATAACATAAAAACTGCCACATATAGGGATAGACCATGGCAACGATTTTTGTAACTTCGCGACATATTATAGAGGATGATTCAAGACGCTAGAAGTATGACAACTGACGAAAACAAAAAAACACTAGCAGACATTCCGGAAAAAGAGGAATGTGTTATCGTAAAGGTGAATGGCCACGGAGGTTTCCGCCATAGGGTCATGGAGATGGGTTTCGTGAAGGGAGAACGTGTCACGGTACTAAAAAACGCTCCGTTGCAAGACCCTATCGAATATAAAATCATGCAAAGCCACGTCTCTCTACGCAGAAGCGAAGCAAGCCACATTGAGGTAATCAGCATAGAAGAGAGCCAAGCGAAAGATGACGACAGCTTCCATGGCACCTTTTCAGAGGCCGTACAAAACAGAATCAAGGAGAAGACCAAAACCATCACCGTCGCTTTGGTAGGCAATCCCAACTGCGGAAAGACCTCCTTTTTCAACCATGCGACAGGCTTGCGTGAACACGTAGGCAACTACAGCGGCGTCACCGTCTCATCCAAAGTAGGTACTTTCTACAAAAACGATTACACCATCAACTTGGTGGATCTCCCCGGCACCTACTCCATCACGGAATATTCTCCAGAAGAGTTATATGTGCGTGAATACATCACGGAACAACACCCTGACGTAATCCTCAATATCGTGGATGCCTCCAACTTGGAGCGTAACCTGTTTTTGACTACACAATTGATCGACATGAACGTTCGTATGGTCATGGCGCTCAACATGTACGACGAGTTGGACAAACAAGGCACGACACTCGATGTCTCCCAACTAGAACAAATGTTGGGATTCCCTTGCGCACCTACCAACTCTAAAACAGGAGATGGCATCGACCATGTACTGGACCATATCATTACAGTATACGAGGAGAAGGATGAAATCACCAAACACATCCACATCAATTACGGAAGCGATATCGAGGAGGCGATCGGAAAAATAAAACCATTGATCGCCAATCACGCGGAAGCTGCCGTGGATTTTCCATTTAGATATGTGGCCATCAAACTTTTGGAGAATGACCAAACCACATTCAAGCATTTGGAGAAGCACATCGGAGAGATCACAGAAATCCGCACCGCCGCAACCAAAAGCAGGGAGAAAATAGAAAAAGAATATGGTGAGGACTCTGTAAGTGTCATCACCAACGCCAAATATGGATTCATCAGAGGCGCATTGGCAGAAACCCTGAAAAAAGGCAATTCCGAGAAGGACGAGTTGGCCTATGCGATGGACAAAGTCCTCACCAACAAATGGTTGGGGTTCCCAGTCTTATTCGTATTCCTGTGGTTGATGTTCGAGACCACCTTTATTGTAGGCGCCTATCCTCAAGGATGGATCGAGTCTTTGGTAACATGGCTAGGCGAAACGATGCGAAACATTTTGGGAAGCGGTATGCTCTCCGACCTAATCGTGGATGGTATCATCGCAGGAGTGGGAGGCGTCATTGTCTTCTTACCTAATATCTTAATACTATTCTTCTTCATATCATTGTTGGAGGATACAGGTTATATGGCCAGAGCGGCCTTCATCATGGACAAACTGATGCACAAGATGGGTCTCCATGGCAAATCATTCATTCCTTTGCTTACTGGTTTTGGATGTGGTGTTCCCGCCATTATGGCGACCCGTACCTTAGAGAATCCAAAAGACCGCATCATCACCATGATGGCGATCCCTTTCATGTCCTGTTCCGCCCGTCTTCCCGTATATCTACTCTTTGTGGGAGCCTTCTTCGAGTCTAACCAGGCAACGATTTTGTTAAGTATCTATGTAATTGGTATCATCATGGCTATCTTGACCGCCTTGTTGCTTAAAAAGACCAAATTCAAGGACAATTCGGAGCAATTCGTGATGGAGTTGCCGCCGTATAGAATACC
>JAKSKY010000151.1 GCA_024401515.1 Paludibacteraceae bacterium
TCCAAGGATACGGTTTGAGCGAAGCGACTCCTGTGATCAGTACCAATACGCCTGATTATTACCGTTTCGGATCTTCCGGTAAATTGGTGGAGCCGATCGAGGTGAAGATTTGTGATTCCGAAGGCAAGGAGTTGCCTTTGGGTGAGCAGGGTGAGATCGTGGTGAAGGGAGAAAATGTGATGGTAGGGTATTGGAAGAATCCTACCGCTACCGCTGAGACTGTCAAAGATGGCTGGTTATATACTGGCGACTTGGGTTATATGACCGCCGAGGGATTGCTCTATGTGAAGGGCCGTTTTAAGAGTTTGCTGATCTCCAGCGATGGCGAAAAGTATAGTCCGGAGGGTATTGAGGAGGCTTTGGTACAGCTCTGTCCGACCATTGATCAGGTGATGTTGTACAACAATCAGTCGCCAACCACCAGTGCACTCATTGTGCCTAACAAGGCTGAGTTGGCCAAGATGGGCTTTGATTTGAAGACAGAGGAGGGTAGGCGTGCGGCTGCGCAAGCCGTCAATGCGGATGTCGCTAAATTCCGTAAGGGTGGTGAGTTCGCTAGTATGTTCCCTGAACGTTGGGTGCCAAGCTCATTCATCCTTTTGAAGGAACCATTCTCCGAGCAGAATCAGATGATCAACAGTACCATGAAGATGGTGCGTGGCAAGATTGAGAAGGCTTATGCGGATCAACTGGAATATGTTTATACGGCTGAAGGAAAAAAGGTGGACAATCCACAGAATTTGGCTGCGTTGGAATCATAGGAAATAATGTGTGTTTTGTAGAGACGGAGGGTTCTCCGTCTCTTTTTTTTTAATTCAATGTGAATGGAATGGGACGAGGATATATGGAATTTCCTTTCCTGTCTTTCAATTCAACCAGAATATATATTTGTCTTCCGTTTTTTTTCCGCGCAATACTTTGGATTGCTGGTTCATTAAGTGTATCACCATCACAGTAAACTTCACAATCCATGCAATCATAGGCGCTGATAGTGAGTCGAAATACAGTCATGTCAGGATCGAGACTAACAACCTTCACAAAGGGGAGATCTGCTCTATTTATGGGTGAATTATATGGATAGTCAAATACGTTTCCGTCTTCCCCTACATAGCGTAGGATGGGTTGGCAATACAGGGGCCTTGAAGTGGATGAGAGATCCGGAGTCCCTTCAAAGGATTTATCACTTACCTCTACCTTGCAATTGAGGTTCATCTTTGCTAAATTGGGGCAGTTAAAAAAGGCGCCGTTACATATTCTCTTCAAATTGTCGGGAATAGTTACCTCTTGTAGGTTGCTCAAATTCTTAAAAGCGTTCTTGCCTAAATGGGTGACTTTGACCGCCTCTTTTTCGGACCATTGAATTACTTCAGGCACCTTTATTTCCTTGACATCCTCTCCTCTGTAATAGAGATAAAGATCATCGTACTCCTTTTCGCATTTCCATTCACCAACGTTTCTAATGACAACGTCAGCCATCGCATAGGTAACGGAGAATAGCAGAAGAATGATTGTGGCCAGTATCTGTTTCATAAGCTTTTTTTCAAAGATAATAAACAAATTGAATAGGTGTAATAAAATATGTTTATTTCAGCAAGGTACCCTCTTCGAAGAGTTTCAGGAATGCCTCCGCTGATGCCTTTTGGTAGGCACCCTTCATGGTGAGCACGGAGGCCATCATGCCGTTTTGTTGCTCCTTGATGGGAATGGCCCTCAACTCTGGTCGTCCCAATATCGTGGTTTTGGAAAGAACGGTGACGTAGAGGGAGGACTCCACCAACTGTAAAAGGATGTTTGCGTCGTTCATCTCCAAATGGGGATCCAAGATGATATCGTTTGTTTGAAGCAAATCATTCAAAGCGCTTCTGGCACTCAATCCTCGTGATGGTAACACCAAGGAGTATTGTTTTAACTCTTTTAGGGAGATGTTTTTCTGAAAGGCCAAAGGGTGGCGGATGTGGACGATGGCGCATAGAGGCACTTCGTAAAGATCTGTCTCTTCCACTTGTTCATCCATTACCGCCATACTGAACGAAAGGACAAAATCCAGTTCACGGTCTTTCAGCATTTGAAGCAACTCTTGCGCGGTGTTGTAAAATACTTCCAGTTTGATGTTGGGATACTCCTTCATGAATCGCAGAATAATCGGTGCGAGTCCGAAACTCAAACTGTAGGTGATGCCAATTCGTAGACTACCTGTTCGTATTCCTTGCAAATCTTGGATGCGTTGCACCGCCAAATCCGCATCACCGACGGTTTGTTTGGCGAAGGGAAGGAATTCGTTGCCCGCCTCCGTCAAGAAAACTTTCTTACCGATTCGGTCAAAAAGCAGAACGTTCAGTTCAGTCTCCAATTGTTTTATTTGTTGCGACAATGTACTCTGTGTGATGTACATTTGCTTGGCGGCATCCGTAAAGTTCAGTAACTCAGCGGCCTTAAGGAAATATCTTAGTTGTCTCAATTCCATATTAATCGGTTTTATCGATTGATATCATAGAATAAAATCGGTCATAAAGGTCGTAAAAAAAGAAATAGCAACCTAATTTTGCCACCGAATTCACAATGAAACGTTTCTGTAAACTTATGTTTTAACATTTAAAATCGAAAAAGAAATGGGATTCGTAATTGCTTTAGGAGTTGCTTCGGCAATCGCTATTATTTTGAAATATTATACAACCAACAATAAAGATTGATCTCTATGTGGATGTTGAATAATTGGATGGTGGATTTGTTCTCAAAGCCAAGTATAGCCCAAACGGTTATCTTGATTGCCGCTACCATAGCGGGTGGAATCGCTTTGGGGAAACTCAAATTGAAGGGTGTCTCATTGGGGGTGACTTGGGTATTGTTCTTTGGTATATTGATTGGACAATTTGATTTTATCCCTTTGGATAACCATGTGCTCCACTTTGTGAAAGAGTTTGGATTGATATTGTTTATCTATTCCATTGGTTTACAGGTGGGACCGAGTTTCTTCTCGTCATTTCAGCAAGGTGGTGTCCAGCAAAACCTTTTAGCGGTTGGCATCGTCGTGACGGGATGTTTGGTGGCATTCCTGCTATCAACGGTTCTGCACATTGATTTGGCCTCTATGGTGGGTATTCTGTCTGGTGCGGTCACCAATACACCAGGATTGGGAGCGGCCCAACAAACCTATACGGATCTGCATAATGAGGCGGCGGATTTCCTTTCCGCAGGTTATGCCATTGCCTATCCAATGGGTGTGATGGGCGTGATCTTTGTCTGCATTGCCTTGAATAAACTCTTTAAAAACAGTACGCAAGAGGGTTCGGAAGAGCGGAAAGAGGAGATGGATATGTTTGCGGTGGAATTAAGCAATTCCTCTTGCGATGGCATTACCTTGGGCAAACTCAAGGAGATCTTGGACTTCGATTTTGTCGTCACCAGACTCTATCATACCCACTCTCAATTCATGGAGGTTCCTAGTGATGAGTCACAACTCTCTTTGGGAGACCGACTCTTCATTGTTTGCAAGAAATCCAATGCGACAAAGGTGGAGATGTGTACAGGTACCCGAATCAACATGGAGAGTAGGGACTGGGAGTATTTGGATAAGAATATGATTTGCAAGAAGATCACGTTGACCAAATCTGATGTGAATGGCAAGACATTAGGTGAAATCAATTTCAGAAAAAACTACAATGTCAATATCTCTCGCATCATCCGTGCGGATG
>JAKSKY010000152.1 GCA_024401515.1 Paludibacteraceae bacterium
ACCCCGTAGGGGTTCCATATCTATATATTTTTTTTACAACATGCATACGATACAAAAAAGCCGCGGCACAAGATGGATTGTGCCGCGGCTTTTTATTGTTGGTGATTAACGCTCCTTACTCGTGGAATAGGTAAGGAAGTCCATCATAAACATAGTGTCTTACATAACCCCACCAGTGGGTAAGTCCAGGAGCCACCAAGAAGTAGAGGTTACCCTTGGAGAAGTCTGAAGTGTAGGTGAAGTTGCTGCTTTGTTTCATCGCTTGGATTTGAGGATTCTCGTTAGGATAGGCGATGTCATCAGAACCGGTTGCCGCGAAGATGAAGTAGTCGCGAGGAGAGTACCCTGATTTAGCGATGGCTTGATCGACGGTACGAGCCTTGTCTTGTCCGGAGTTGCATCCGTCGCACCAAAGGTCACCACTGAGAGGCATAAAATAGGCTACATAGTCCAAACAGTACAAGAATACGTTCCAAGTGGATACGCAACCCATGGAGAATCCTCCGTACGCGCGGTGACGACGAGAGGCCTTGATGTCCTCGTCAGAGGTGGATGCCGCATAGGTGGAATATTTACCCTCCACGAAAGGAATCACGCTTTTGCGTAGCTCTTCCCAGAAGTTTTGCGCCTCGCTACCATTGCCGTTGAAGGTAGGGGTTACCACGATCATAGGCTCCAATTCGCCATTCATGATCATGTGGTCGAGGATGTTCTGTAAGTTCACGTCGTTGCCAAAGATGGTGTTCTCGTTCTCTCCACCGCCATGCATCAAGTAGAGGATGTTGTACTTTTTGTTCGCATCGTAGCCGTAGGGGGTATATACCTTCAAGGTCTTGTTGCCTCTGATGCCGTTGTAGTATTCTGTGTTGACGCGACCTGCTTGTTGACAACCGTTCAAATAGTAGTCGGGTGCTGCATGGTATTGCATGTTCGCATCGTAGTTGAAAGGCGTTTTAGGCTCTTCCTGTGGCTCTTGCACGGCAGGTGCGTGGAATACGATGCTGTCTGGGGTTCCGTTCTCCATTTGATAGAGAACTTGTCCGTCCTTGTAAAGATATACTTGTGCGCTGGCACACAAACCGCATGCCAATAGCGCTGTTGATAATGCTATTTTTTTCATGGTTATTTCTTGATTAGTTTTACGACTGTATTTCCAATGACGACAAAGTATTGTCCATTGGCAAGTTGATTCACATTGATTTCAGACGCTGTGCTGGTTAGCGTCAATACACCTTGTTGGTTGAAAATCTTGACGATTTCCCCTTCGTTCATTCCTACAATGGTGATGGTTTCAGCTGATGGATTGGGATAGACTTGGATTGTGGTTCCAGATGATTGTGTTTCAACGTTCGTAAATACTCCCTCGGAAAATACAATTTTTTGTATGCCCGAAACATTCCCAAAATCTTTGGTGTCTCCACTGTTGTAACTGAATGTCATGTTGCCACTCTTGTCGAATACTATCTTGGATAGCGCCGCCAACTGCTCTTGCGCCTCTTTTCCATCCAAATATTCTACCGTAAGGATGGATTCGGCATTGGCAAAACAACATGTTAACAGGGAAAACACGCCAATTAGTGTTTTTCTCATAAAAAAATTAATTGTGTAGCCGCCTTGCGGGAGGCTACAAGTGTAAAGTAAATGGTTAATGATGCAATTTTACAAATTTTCTTTTATTTCGACAAAAAAAAGACGGAAAATTTATTACGTGAATGATAAGGAACCATAGGAGTCCTACAATTCACGAATAGCAGATGTTGATGTTATAATGAAAAAGAGACGGAGGATGCTCCGTCTCTACTGTATTGGCATCGCCGAACTCATCGACTCCGTCGAATTCGTTTCTTAACTCTTAACTCTTAATTCTTAACTCTTAATTCTTAATTGTCTTTACTCGTCCGACAACGTCACTAACAAATCCCTATAGTGTGAGAAAATCTTGGATTTGGAGACGTAGCCCATGTATTTGCCCTCCGCATCGAGGACAGGTAAGTTCCAAGCTTTGGTCTTTTCAAATTTATACATCACCTTCTCCATGGAATCCTCCGTCGACACCGTGTCGGCAGGAGAGACCATCAATTTGGAGACTTTGAATCGTTTGTAGAGTTCCGGACGGAACATGATGTTTCGTATTTCGTTGAGGCTGATGTGGCCCACTAATCTGCGCTTGGAGTCTAGGACAGGGAAAATGTTTCGGTTGGAATTGGCCACGATTTTGATGACGTCGCCCAAGTACATTTCTGGGTGAAGCGTTTGGAAATCGGTCTCGATTACATTCTCGGTCTTCAACAAGGTAAGGATGTTCTTGTCGGTGTTGTGGGTCAACAACTCACCCTTCTTGGCCAAACGCATCGCATACAAACTGTGAGGCTCAAAGGCTAGGATGGTGACATAGGCCACGGTGGAGGCGATCATCAAACAGATGAATAGATCGTATCCTCCCGTCAATTCGGCGATGAGGAAGGCACCTGTCAAAGGTGCGTGCATGACGCCGGACATGACGCCCGCCATACCCGCCAAGGCGAAATTCTTTTCAGGTAGGGCGGTGATATGGAACATGTTGTTGTTGATGAAGGCCATCGCGTAACCTGTGATACAGCCCATGAAAAGGCTTGGCGCGAAGATTCCTCCCGTACCACCACTACCATTGGTGGCTGCTGAAGCGAATATCTTGAAGAAGATGATGAGGAATATGAAAAGCAACATCATCCAACTGTTTTCCCTGAAATCGTAGAAGACACTGTTCTCGGCGATTGCCTCCACATTGCCGTCCAATAGATGGCCGATGGTATCGTAACCCTCTCCGTACAAAGGTGGAATGAAGAAGATGAGGATGCTTAGCATCGTACCGCCGACGATCAGTTTCTTGAATGGTGTGTTCAGACTGCCGAAGAAGGATTCCAACTTGGTCATGCCTCGTGTAAAGTAGAGGGAGACAAATCCGCAAAGGATACCTAGCACAATGTAGTAGGGAACATTACCTAGGAAGAATGGAACCGCCTCAAAGGTGAACATCGCCTCTGAACTGGAGAAGAGGTAGGTGAATACGGAAGCGGTCGCCGCTGAAATAAGCAATGGCACGATGGAGGCCATGGTCAAATCGAGCATGAGCACTTCCAAGGTAAAACAGACACCTGCGATAGGGGCCTTAAAGATACCTGCCACAGCGCCTGCCGCACCACAACCCACGAGCAACATTAGATTCTTCTGCTCCATGCGGAATATTTGTCCGAGGTTGGAACCGATGGCGGAACCGGTCAACACGATAGGGGCCTCGGCTCCGACGGATCCACCGAAACCGATGGTGAGGGAGCTGGCGATGATGGATGACCAGGTGTTATGGCTCTTGATACGGGCTTTCCTTTGGGAGATGGCGAACATGATTTTCGTCACTCCATGGCTGATGTCGTCCTTGACAATCCGTCTGACGAAGGTGCTGGCCAAAAAGACACCGATGATTGGGGTGGCGAGGTATAGGTAGTTCAGACTACCATCTGTGAAATAACTTTTTACGAGTTCGTGCA
>JAKSKY010000153.1 GCA_024401515.1 Paludibacteraceae bacterium
TTAGAACTATTAAGTACTTCGCAGAGAACTGCTAATCTTAATATAATAGCTTTTATAAGCCCAGGCGTTTCGTCTGGGCTTTTTTTGTTTTTCATTATATGTTTTCGGCGTGGTTTTTCGTATTTTTGTTCTGTGAACATTCCTGATTTAGATGAGTCGATTAAAAATCAATGGCTGCCTTTTAACGGAGGCTCAAATGTGTGACCGAGAATTTATCCGCTCTATCGAAGGCTGTGACGAGGCTTTCGCAGACTTTTTGTCGGCATGGTGGAGCGACGATGACTATGTTGTAGGTCACACTTCCGGTTCTACGGGTGAGCCTAAACGAATTGAACTCTCCAAGTCCTCCATGATAGAGTCCGCCAAACGGACCAACGCCTTCTTCGGATTGAAGTGCGGCGATTCGTTGCTGATGTGCCTATCCGCTAATTACATTGCGGGAAAGATGATGGTAGTACGAGCCATAGTGGGTGGCTTGGATCTCTATGTCCAGCCAGCCTCTTCCATGCCCAATGTTGATCGCCCCTATGATTTGGTCTCTATGGTTCCTTTACAAGTTCATTCCTTGATGGAGAGTGGAAGGGGCGAACAATCGATGTCTTTTATCAACCATTTGTTGGTAGGTGGTAGTCAATTGATGAAGGAGGAGTCCGATTGGTTGGTCTCTTTGCCTTTGAAATCCTATATCTCTTACGGTATGACGGAGACGGTCTCTCACGTGGCGCTCTCTGAGTTGCCCAAGAGTGGTGTGCCGCTCTACCGTGCTTTGCCCGATGTCCGTTTCTCAACTGACGATAGGGATTGTTTGGTGATCCACGCTGACTATCTGCAAGGTTCTCCTTTTGTCACGAATGATGTGGTGGAATTGCTTTCTGAGGGCTCGTTCCATTGGCTGGGTCGTTGGGATAATGTGATTAATACCGGTGGCGTGAAGGTCTTTCCCGAAAAGATGGAGAAGAGGGTGGAATCTTTGTTCGATGTGCCATTCTATTTCAAAGGAGAACCGGATCCTAAATTTGGCCAGCGGGTTGTCTTGGTGGTGGAGTCTGAACCGTTTGACACAACTTCACTGAAAGATGCGTTGAAGGGGATCCTTTCTTCCTATGAAATGCCTAAAGAGATTCTTTTTGTGCCGCATTTCTCCCGCACCGCTTCTGGAAAGGTGAAAAGGATTTGATTTTTTTTTATTGTTTTTGCAATGATAAATGTTTCTTAATCATAAATAACTTTTATATGAGTATTTTAAAGAAGGGTTCTGCGTTCTCTGTTCTATTTTTGGGAGCCATGAATCTTTTTGCGCAAGGAACCTTGGTTTCGCGGCAAATTCACGAGGATAGTATAAATGCCTCTTCCCAATCCTTGGATAAGGATAGTGTCATAACGGAGATGTTGGGACCTGTTGTAGTGACAGGTACGATGAGGCAAGTGGCTCTTCGTTCCGTGCCGATGTCCTACACATTGTTGGATCGAGACCATTTGACGGCGGGCGAGCATCAAAATATTTTGCCGACGTTGATGACGGAGGTGCCTGGCTTGATGGTGACCAGTCGTGGTATGATGGGCTATGGTGTCAGCACAGGTGGTTCTGGTGGTATGATGTTGCGTGGTATTTCCTCCGCCAATGGTCAGTTGTTGGTCTTGGTGGATGGTCATCCGCAGTATCAGGGTATCTATGGACATAGTATCTCGGATAGTTACCAAACAATGATGACCGATCGTGTGGAGGTGCTCCGTGGACCAGCCTCTTTGTTGTATGGGTCCAATGCGATGGGTGGCGTGGTGAATATTATTTCCCGTGATATGAAGAGGGATACCGTTCTTACTAATATTGATTTAGCTGGCGGTAGCTTCGGAACCGTGCAGGCGGAGGCTTCCAATCAGGTGAAAAAGGGTAAGTTTTCCAGTACAGTGGCTGCCCAATTCGGACGAAGCGATAACCATCGTCCTAATATGGGTATTTACCAGTATGGTGGCTATGCGAAGTTGAATTATCAATTTAGCGAACATTGGAAAAGCTACGTCAATGCGGATGTGACCCATTTCAGCGCCTCTAATCCGGGCCCCGAATCGGCTCCGTTGTTGGAGGCTGATCAATGGATAACCAGAGGCGTGGTCGCTGTGGGAGTCGATAACCATTATAAAAAGACGAGCGGATCCATTAGTCTCTATGATAATTTCGGAAGACATAAGATCAACGATGGATATGCGGCGGATGGTGGTTCTCCTCAAAAGCGACTTTTCCGTTCCAAGGATGCCTTGGCTGGTTTTACGGCAACACAAAGCATTCGTCCATTTAGAGGCAATTGTTTGACGTTTGGCTTTGATTATCAGCATATTTATGGTCGTGCCTACTATACCAACCGAGAGACGGGTGCGGTAATGGAAACGCCGAACAAACAATCCGCGCATGTGCACAACAACGAGGTGGCGGGCTATTTGAACTTTCACCAGGATTTGGTCCATTGGTGCTCGTTGGATGCGGGTGTGCGCTATGACCACCACTCTGTAGTGGGCGGTGAGTGGATTCCGCAGGCAGGTTTGGTGTTCCGTCCGCTCCCAACAGGATCCTTGAAGTTGATGGCCAGCAAGGGATTCAGAAATCCGACGACGAGGGAGATGTATCTCTATCCTCCTTCCAACACGGATTTGCAGCCCGAACGTTTATGGAACTATGAGATCTCTTGGCGCCACGCCCCTAAGAAGGTGGATTATGGCGTGAATGTTTTCTATATCAAGGGTGATAATATCATCCAGACGGTTGAGAAGCGTAATGTCAATACGGGAGAAATCGAGAATTGGGGTGCAGAGGCGGATATCGCTTGTAACATCAATGAGCATTGGCGCCTCACCACCAACCATAGTTACTTGCATATGCGTTTCCCAGTTGTGGCGGCTCCTACCTACAAGGGTTACTTGGGTGCTGTGTTCCAAATGAAAGGTTGGTCCGCTCAAGTGGGACTACAACAGGTGGCTGGCCTTTACACCGCTGTGGGACAACAGGAGGTGAAGGAGAATTTCACTTTGCTCAATGCTATGCTTTCCTACCGATTCAACCCTTATGTCAAACTTTGGTTGAGAGTGGATAACCTATTGAATCAAACTTACGAAATCAATGCGGGTTATCCTTTGCCTGGAATCAATTGCATGGGAGGATTTTCTTTGAGTTTCTAAGCCCGATTTTGTACGGCTTTGTAATAAACGCAATGTTCTACTCATTAGAACGTTGCGTTTTTGGTTTGTATTACTTATTTTTGTATCAGAATTAAAATAAATGTATATGTGGTACAAATTTCTCATATTGATTTCTGTGTGCTTGTGGGGTGCTTCTGCCAGTGCGCAGACTAAAATTGCGGGCAAACCTTATACGGATGTGTTTGAGACACTTGCCAAACAACCCGAAAAT
>JAKSKY010000154.1 GCA_024401515.1 Paludibacteraceae bacterium
ACATACCGAAATGACTTCTTTTACTTTCACCATAGTACATCTTATCATCCGAATTATCAATTTTGGTACGAATCAACCTGAAATCACACAAATTATCAAGTTCTTTAATCGCATCCTCCCTTCCACCGACATACAGGTACTCAGACTGCAACGCGATGTAGGGGCGTTTTGAAAACGCCCTATTAAACGCATCCAGTTTTTTTACCATGATTGTCTATTTTAGAATTTTAATTATTCCTGGAAATATCCTTTGTCATCCTTTATACAATGCCTCATAATTGAATTTATTTCATGAACTTATTGAATAAGAATGAGATCAATTCAAACGCCACTAAGAAAACCTCAAAAAGAATGGCAAAGGCAATCATCTCCACAAAAGGCATAATGAACGCACAAATAGCAGTCACCCAGTGCCAAGAGACATTAGGCGAAAAGAAGACATAAAGCCCATAAGCTATAACGGATACGATACTCACTAAAAGACAACAGATAATAGGGATTATTCCGACTCCACCTGCAGGTCCATTAATGTGTAAATTCTTTATAATGACAACAAAGAGACCTATTGTCACTACTGCCTGAATAATGTATGGAATGATAGAATGTAACATAAAATGAATACTCAAAAAATATTGTCAACCTATTGTAAAAAAAATCAGCGCCCTTTCGAACGCTGATCATCATTATTTCGCATAGACACTCTCAATCTCCACGACATAAATCGTATGAAGGCCACCGCCTGGCTTCTCATTGTACCAACGCGCAAGCAACTCCTTATCAATAAACGCGGAATCCGTCATCTCAGTCTTGAACAACTTCTTGCAATCCAATACCATACGAGCCTCATCAAAGGTCATCACACCCGATTCCAACGATTTAGGAGAGAGTCCCGCCTCCTTCACCTTGTCTCCATCCCTACCAGACTTTGTCCCGCAGATCTGCAACGCAGGTTTATAATCCTCTGAAAAGAAGGAGAGCGAAAGACGATCATTTTTCTCGATGAAATCGTGGGTATAGCGTTCAGGACGGACAAAGATGAATGCCACAGGCTTGTTCCACAACCAGCCAAGGCCACCCCAAGAGGCAGTCATCGTATTGTAACTTGTGGAATCACCGGCAGTGATCAACATCCACTCCTTGCCTATCAATTGAAAGGCATCCTCCTTACCAAGGAGAGAAATATCCTGTTTCTTCATATCACTATTATTGCTGTTATTCTCGTTAGATTGACAACTCAAAAAGGCTATGCTTAGAAGTGCATAAGCCACCAATTTATGAAACATCACTTTAAAATATTAGTTAATCTTATTCTACAGGCACTTGCTCCTGATTGGGTTGGATCTCTCCTTGGTCTTGCTTATTATGGCTCTTCCAATTATTGACGATCTCATCCAAATGGAGAGCAGGCAAAACCGTATCCGCAATCTCCTTGATTGGGCCATAAAGTTTGGATTCCTTCAACGTTTGCTCAGAGACAAGCTCTGTTTTGGCGTTGAACATATCAAACGCACGAATCATCACACTTAACACCAACAAAATTTTGATTGTTGAAAATAGGGCACCTAAAAGTTTATTCAACCAACCCAACATCACAACATTCAAAAGCTTACTGATTAGAATGGCCAAGAAATGGACACCGACGAATCCGACCACCATGGCCAAAACAAAGGCCCAAACTGGCGAAGTAGCGGACTCTACGCCTAAAGTAGAAGCAAACCAACCAGCGATTTCAGCAGAAAAATTCTTTGCCAAATAGATAGCCACCACTATACCTACCAAACCTGACAACTCCATCACAAAGCCCTTCCTAATGCCCTTAAAGAGACCAAAGTAGCCCAAGATGATCAGTAATATCAAATCCAGCAATAACATAGCGCTATCTGATTTTTGAAATATAAAAAAGGGAAGAAGACATTATAATGTCCTCTTCACCTCAACTTGTTCGAAACTTTCAACCAAGTCACCGACTTGGATATCATTGTAGTTCGCGACGTTCAAACCACACTCGTAACCGTTGGCCACCTCCTTGACATCGTCCTTGAAACGCTTCAAAGATGCCAACTCACCGGTAAATACCACAATACCGTCACGAATGATACGAACCTTGTTACCACGCTTGATCTTACCGTCACGCACAACGCAACCCGCGATGGTTCCCACCTTGCTGATCTTGAAGGTCTCTTGGATCTCGGCAGTACCGACAATCTCCTCTTTGTATTCTGGAGAAAGCATACCGACCATAGCGTCCTTCATCTGCTCGATCGCATCGTAGATGATTGAGTACAAGCGGATATCCACACCCTCATTCTCGGCGACACGACGAGCGGCTTGTGATGGACGAACCTGGAATCCGACGATAATAGCATCGGCTGTTGCGGCCAACATGACATCGGACTCGGAAATTTGACCCACCGCCTTGTGGATGACATTGACAGCAAATTCCTCGGTGGAAAGACGCTCCAAAGAGTCTTTCAAAGCCTCTGCGGAACCATCCACATCGGCCTTTACGATGATATTCATCTCTTGGAAGTTACCCAACGCACGACGACGGGCGATCTCCTCAAGGGTCAAGTGCTTAGTAGTACGCAAACCTTGCTCACGTTGCAATTGCTCACGCTTGTTAGCGATTTCACGAGCCTCTTGCTCCGTTTCGAAGACATTGAAGTTATCACCAGCTTGAGGCGCACCGTTAAGACCTAAGATAACGGCTGGCTCAGAAGGCTTAGCCTCTTTGATACGTTGGTTACGCTCGTTGAACATAGCCTTGATACGACCGAAGTTCGTACCTGCCACCACAACATCACCCACACGGAGTGTACCGTTGCTGACCAAAACGGTGGAGACATATCCACGTCCCTTGTCCAACTGAGACTCAATGATTGAACCGACAGCACGGCGGTTAGGATTTGCCTTCAAGTCAAGCATCTCAGCCTCGAGAAGCACCTTCTCCATCAATTCCTCAACACCTGTACCCTTCTTAGCGGCGATATCTTGGGATTGGTATTTACCACCCCACTCTTCCACCAAGTAGTTCATATTAGCCAAAGCCTCCTTGATCTTGTCAGGGTTAGCGGTTGGCTTATCAATCTTATTGATTGCGAATACGATAGGCACACCAGCCACAGACGCGTGGTTGATCGCCTCAATAGTTTGCGGCATGACATCATCGTCGGCAGCGACAATGATGATCGCGATATCGGTCACCTTCGCACCACGGGCACGCA
>JAKSKY010000155.1 GCA_024401515.1 Paludibacteraceae bacterium
GGTGGTGACGGAACGTTAAAGGGTGCCCACAATATACATAAGGAGATTGAACGACGTGGCTTGAAGATTTCAGTGGCTGGTGTGCCTAAGACCATCGATAACGATATCAACTTGATTGAGAAGTCATTCGGATTTGAATCTGCCTTTACGGCCGCGCAAAGTATCATCTTGAACGCCCATTATGAGGCTAAGGGAGCGATCAATGGCGTGGCATTGGTGAAGTTGATGGGTCGTGATTCTGGATTCATTGCGGCGAATGTGGCTTTGGCTGTGCCGGATGTCAACTTCTGTTTGATCCCTGAAATGGATTTCGATTTGGATAACCCAGAGACCAAGAACGGTTTCTTGAACTTATTGGAGAAACGTTTGGAGCGCAAAAAGCATGCGGTGGTTGTCGTGGCGGAAGGCGCAGGACAACAATTCTTCCAAGGAGAGAGAAAGAAGGACGCTTCCGGAAATGTGCTACACGAGGATATCGGTGTCTATATGAAAAATCAAATCACCGAATATTTCAACAAGAAGAATATTCCTATTTGCGTGAAGTACATCGACCCAAGTTATATTATTCGTAGTATTCCCGCTAATGCGAACGATAGTAAGTTCTGTGAGCAGTTGACCCACAATGCGGTTCATGCCGCTATGGCGGGACGTACGGACTTCGTAGTGGGTTACTGGAATGGATCGTTCACTTTGTTGCCAATCGAGGCTGCTACCGCTCAACGCAAGAAGGTGAATTTGGAAGGTGAGTTCTGGTGGAGCGTCGTAGAGGCGACCGGCCAACCTTTGGAGATGAAATAATGATTGTAGTGTAAAGTTGAGCAGAGCCAGTTTGTACAAGAGTTGGCTCTGCTATTTTTTTCTTGCGGAAATGACAAGAGAGGAGAAGATAGACGAGTTTTTGGAAATTCGAGAGGATGCGCTTGACCAGTATGGGGCTTGGCGTTTGCCAGCGAGTGGGGCGTTGTGGAAAAACTGGTTTGCGACTATTTTTTCGACATTTTTTGTGATGGCGATTGTCGGTTTCTTTATATATATCCCTCTCTCTTTAGAGGCGCCAGAAGGAGCAGTCGTTAGTGTGGTGATTTATCTGGCGTTTATGACTTTGTGTATAGTCTTCTCGATCTATCAGGCGGTTCAAAAAGAACGTGCGACGAAGGGTGTCTTCTTCTCCAAAGATGCGTTGGTTTATCGGCCTCCGTTAGGGAAGGAGAGGAAGATTCTGCTTCCTGATATCTCAAGTATCAAGGTGCGTTCCTCTTGGGGTGGAAACGATAAGTGGTTTGTCTATTCTGTGAAGGGCGTACAGATCCCCGTGCCGCCCGAATTGACTCTTCCGCAAACCGATTTCCCCGTTTTTATGCGCAGCACTTTCTTGGATTTGATTTGGGACGAGAATGAGGTGAAGATGGATGAGAAGTCCATATCGTTTAGTGTGCTCAACCTTTATGCGTTGGTCTTGAAATCAGACGGGAATGGTACGGAGGAGACGCGGGATATGGCGGTGGATGATGTGACGAGACACTTTTTCCAGTCGGGCCGTGTGCATCGGAGGAAGATTGCCGAACGTCTGAACGGATTGTTGGCGACTACCCAACAAAACTATCAATACTATTGCAACAATATTGTGGAGCAAAAGAGATGGAACTATGGCGCTCGTTACGATTTGCTGGACCGGTTGTTTGATTGCGCTTACAAGAGCGATGGTATCAATGGTCAGGAACTGGAGATCCTTCGAGGAATCGGAAAATTTTTGTTGCTTCGGGAGTGGCACATCGTCAGTTTGGAGCATCAATATGAGTTGGGTAAGAAGGAACTGGGTAAGGAGACGGGCAATTTCTTGCAAAGCTACGAAGCCTGCTTGCAGGAGGCCCGCAGAGAGTTGAATGTGGCGGAGGATGCGCCACTCTCCGAGATGAAACGTGTTTATGAGTTTATGATTAAGAAGTGGGATCCCGCTCTTCTACCGGCGGAAACTCCGGTGGCTGATCGCGAGAAGGCGAAGATCCGTTATCGAACAATTAAGGATACTTATTGGTTCCTGAAGGCCAATATGAAGGAATGATCAATTATGGGGATTATGACAAGAGAGGAACGGATATCAACCTTTTTTGAGAGTAAAAAGTTTTCGCTGAAAGCGGGGGCTTGGGAGTGGACTAATATTGGTTCTGGTACGTTTTTGGTATCGATTTTTATATCATCGGGGGCCATGGTGACTGTGTGTACGTTGTTTGGAGCTGGTTTTGGTATAATTTTCGCAATATTGTTTTGGAGCCTATATCTATTTGTGACTTTTCGTAAAAATGTAGTTGTGAGGTTGCTCCCTGATCGGATAGAGTGTGAGAAGAAGGGCAAAAAACATACTTACTTTTTTAGTGATATATCGTGGATAAAGGTGGTCAGAACGGGTATGGATGCGGGAGCTCCGCAATGGGAGTTCTATGCCAATAGTGGAGAGGTATTAGCCCCACCTGTCGGGAGCACGAAGGATGGAGAGGATTTTTCCACCTTCTTCCGGAGTAATTTTCCTCATTTGATTTGGGATCAGATGGAGACGAGCGGTCAAATCAACTCGTTGGGAGCGAATATAATGCGATTGGCGGCCTTGGTCATCAAGAGTGATGGAGAGATCTCCGAGGAAGCTCAAGGTCTGGTGATAGACTATGTTTGGGAGCATTACTACCGTTCCTTGCCAGACCAGAAGAGTGCGGTGGCTTCCCGTTTTCACGCTTTTATGGCGGCGAGGCAAGTGGATTACACGATTTACTGCAGACGTATCGTAGAGAGCAAAAAACTTGATTATTGGGCTCGACATGAGTTGGTGGATCTCCTCTTCGAGTGCGCGTATGTCAGTGCGGGTATCAATAAGGTGGAGTTGCAGATTCTACGTGAAATTTCCAATCATCTGTGTCTTAGGCCTTGGCATGTCGCCTCTTTGGAGGAGAAGTATGAGTGTCGGAAACATGAGATGGGCTATGAAAGCGGTAATTTCGCCATTAGTCGGGATGAACGCAAGAGACAGGCCTATATGGTCCTTGGCTTGCCTGATAAAGCTTCGGCAGCCGATGTGAAGCACGCCTATCATCAGTTGGTGAAGAGCTGTCACCCTGATAAGCTCTCTCATAAAGCCACCTCCGAGGAGCGGGAACAGGCGCTCGTCCGATTCCGGTCTATCACGGAGGCGTATGA
>JAKSKY010000156.1 GCA_024401515.1 Paludibacteraceae bacterium
AGTATCGAAAATCTTTTTGATGTTTGGACTGATTAGTGTCATAGGAAATTCCTGTGATAAGTCTAAATATACTGATGTTGACTATTTTTATCCAATAAGTTGTGTGGTGAGGAATCAATCATCTGACAAGATGGATATAGTTGGTTACATGACCGAAGGGAAAAAACGTGAAACATTGTCTCTTTTGGCGGGAGAAGAAAGAAAGTTCTCTGATGATGATTATAGGTTCAGTGATTTGCAGTTTGATTCTTTAATCCTTTCCAATTCGAGTCAAACAATTTTTATTGAGAGGACTCCCGACAGTGTCAAATTTATTCCATTGTCGCTATATGAACAGTTGCATTCAACCAAGGTTTCAGATGGCGAATATTTGCACACATTTACCTTTACCGATACGACTTTTGCGCTGATTGCCCGTGAGATGATGACAGTACGTGGAAGCGATGTTTGGCGGAAAAAGTGATATATGTGCGTTTTTTAATTCATATAGTGCCTCATCCAAATGTCTGGTAGATCCCCTTCGCAGGCGGTCTGGAAGTCAGACGGACGGCAGGCGTAAATCTTATCACCCGATTTGGTTGGGATTTTTATCCACCATCTATTGTTGCTCCTGTTATGGTAGAAGTGGATGTTTTTCTCCTCTTCCGAAGGGAAAATAGCGACTCTCTCTTGGTAGTTTTGAATCTCTTTGGCCGGATAGTCTCCATAACGGTTGTCGATGCCTTCGATGAAGTGCCAAATCACTTGTGCGGCCAATGAAACGGTCTGGTCGCTATCGTCGAAATTAGGGTTGGCCTCGAATATGCCGAATGCGGAGAGCCTATCGCTAAGTCCCGCATAGTGGGCCAATTGGCAAATCTCCTCTCCCGATAATCCGTTGGATATGGCTCTTGCATAACCCGGAGAGTCGGCGTGACGGATGGCTGACATATCTATGCTTAACAAATCGGTGTCACGCAGATAAGGCTCCGCGGACATGATGTTTCTGAATAGTTCTCCCGCACGGACCAGATGACATTTGTGTCCTTCCAGTTTTTCGATATATGAAAGGGGACAATAATAGCCTTGATACCCCAACAACTTAAACTCTTCGGTTTGTTCGTCGTGGATGATTTTCCCGGCGAATGTATTGCCGTCAAACACGTCTGTCGAACTATAGGGATAATCCAATTTACAGTCGATTAGGGTGGTCATGATCTCTTTCTTTGTCTCTTTCATCGCTTCGAAAAGAGGTTGGGTAAGTTCGTGGCTTCCTCCGATGACGATCGGAATGACGCCTTGGGCCAGAAGCTCCGCAGTGACGCATTTCAATGCGGCATAGGTGTCGGCGAGGCTCTTCCCGCTTTTAAGGTTGCCTAAATCGGCGATTCTGGTTTGGCTGAATCCTCCTCTGAGAGCGTAGAGTTGTTGCCTGATGGCATTTGGCGCCGATTCGCTTCCGGGATTTCCTGGGTTCATTTCACTCTTCACACCGATGATGGCCACCTGGTAATTCTCTGTTACGAGTTTGCTCCCAAACGAATATTCGCTGGGAAAGAAATTGTAGGCCAATGGTGCCCCTTGGTATTTATCGAAATATAACGCTAACATCTCTACACAATTTTTACGCGAATTTAACCAAACAAAATAGATTATGGGTCGTGTGTGCGGAATGAATTTTGTGAATTGTTCGTATCTTCGCGATACAATAATATCCACGAGATGAAGAGATTATCATTTATCATTCCACTTGTATTATCCCTCCTTGTTTGCCCTTCCTGCAAGGAAGACGAATCAGAGATTCCAAATAGTGAGGTTTATGTGAAGACTTACGTTAGCGAATATAACGAGTTGATGACCTCTAACCATTTTATTACCTATACCTATTCGGAGTTATATCCATCCAATTATAAGTTGGGATATGGTGGCATCGCCATTTTTCGTGATTTGGAGGGCCACTTGGGTTGCTGTGATTTGGCGTGCCCATATGATAAGTCACGTTCCAATCCGCTTGAGATACAGATGCCTTTCGCTATCTGTCCGCTCTGTCTCTCAAGGTTTGATTTGTCATATAGTATGGGTAATCCGGTAGAGGGACCCGCAACGTCCGGTTTGAGAATGTATCGTAACATCCGTGACACGGGAGAGTTTATCGTCGTTGCTAATTAATCGTTAGAATGGAGCAAAGAAGCACCCTTTTTTGGCATGTGATGGCCATCCTGACGGTCATGGTGTGGGGCACCAGTTTTGTCTCTACCAAGGTTTTGCTCTCCTATGGCTTCTCCGCTATTTTCATCTTCTTCATTCGTTTTATCATCACCTATTTGTTATTGGTTCTTTGTAGCCATAAGCGGTGGAGAGCTGAAAATTGGAAGGATGAACTCACCCTTCTGTTGGGTGGCTTAATGGGTGGTACGTTGTACTTTTGGTTGGAGAATACCGCTTTGACCATTTCGCCCTCCTCTAATGTCTCTTTGATTGTCTGCACCAATCCATTGATGATTCTAATCGCTGTCAGCATTCTTTACAAGAAAGAACGTTTGAGTCCGCGACAAATCGCGGGTTCTTTGTTGACCTTTGTGGGAATGGTTCTGGTGGTTCTGAATGGACAACTCTATTTGCACCTCTCTCCGTTGGGCGATTTGATGGCTTTGGGCGCCGCGATGGTTTGGGTTGTCTATTCCATTAGTATCCGTCGCTTGTATGACAAGTATACGACCTTTTTCATCACCCGTAAGATATTCTTTTATAGTTGTCTGACAACTATCCCTTTCTTGCTTTATGATAGGCCTGATGTGCCCTGGGAGAACTTTACTGAGCCTGCGGTGATCATCAATTTCTTGTTGCTTACCTTGCTATCCTCCTTGTTTGGTTATTTAGTTTGGAACAAGGTCTTGAAGCAGTTGGGAACGGTTTTCGCCTCCAATTATATCTATGCGATTCCTTTGGTGACCATTATCACGGCGGTAATTGTCTTGAAAGAGAATATCACATGGATCGCTGTTGTGGGTGCGGTTGCCATTGTGGTGGGTATGGTGATGGCGGAGTATCG
>JAKSKY010000157.1 GCA_024401515.1 Paludibacteraceae bacterium
ACTAGATATTTATAATAATATCAATGAATTATAAGTTTATTTGTACTACACTCTTTTAATTAATTTTGCTGGCACTCCACCCACAACGGTTCTTGGTGCTACATCCTTGGTTACTACGGCTCCAGCTGCTACAATGGCTCCTTCGCCGATGGTTACACCTTGCAAGATGGTTACGTTTGCTCCCAGCCAAACCTTATCTTCGATACGGATGGGCTTGAAGGTCATGTCTCCGCGATGCTCTGGATCGGGATTGTGATTGATCGTACAGAGTGTGGCATTATGACCTATCAGGCAATCATTGCCAATGAAGATGCCGCCCTGGTCCTGGAACTTGCACCCCATGTTGATGAACGTGCGTTCGCCTACCCAAGTGTTTTTACCGCAATCCGTACCGAAAGGAGGAAACATGCCAAGTGATTCTGGTACCTCATGCCCCCAAAGCTCAGCAAGGAGCTTGCGTAATTCGGCAGGTTCATGGTACTTGCCGTTAATCTCTGCTGTGATGCGAAGTGCCTCTTGCGACATTTCGTGCATCAGCAGATGTGCCTCCGAACCGTTTTCGACTGGAAGACCATCTGCCATGTGTTTTCTGAATTGTTCTATTGTCATTATTTCATTGTCATCATGCGTTCTTACCCATCTCATATGCCGCCTGCAATTTGGCGTTGCCTTCGATGTCTCGTGGGTCGTTCACGCCGCCGCAGAACAGAGTGCCTGCAAGTCTCGATTTCGGATAACAGTCAATCCAACCTGTCAATCCTGCCTCCGCACGTTTAGGCACAAACTCCTCGTCCTCTGCCGCTGTAGTTAGCATATATACGTCGCGGAACTTGTACTCCTGCGAATACATGGCATTCATACGGTCGATAAGTGTCTTCATCTGTCCACTCATTTCGTAGTAGTAGATAGGGGTTGCCCAAACAACAACGTCGGCATTCAGCACTTTTGCCATGATGTCATTCACATCATCCTTGATGACGCATTTGCCCAATTTCTGGCAAGCGAGACATCCCTTGCAGAACTGTATGTTCTTGTCGACGAGAGAAATCTTCTCTACGGTGTGACCTGCATCCAGTGCGCCACGGATAAACTCGTTGGCCAAAGCGTCGGAATTGGAGTGGGCGCGTAGGCTTGTTGAAATAACGATTACGTTCATGTTATTGGGGAGTTATTTTGTAAAATTCTCGATTTCAGATTGGCTCGGATAATTCAACAGCTGACCCTCCTTGATATTTAGGTTAGGGTAAGTGCTTCTCAAATCTTTAACTGAGTTCCTTATTGAACTACCTCCAGATGTTGCGAATGGGATGATTGTCTTTCCCTCCAATTTGTTAGCCTCGATGAAGGTGTTGATGATGTGTGGCGCTACGTTCCACCAAATAGGGAAGCCGATATATATGGTGTCGTACTGGTCCGTACTGCCGATGTTCTCAGCCATTTCGGGACGTGTACTCTTGTCGGCCATCTCTACGGATGATCGGCTCTGCTTGTCCCTCCAATTAAGATCAGCAGATGAATATTTAACTTGGGGAGTGATCTCATAAAGATCGGCTTTAGCTGTTTCTGCAATCTGTTTGGCCACTTTAGCCGTAACTCCTGACGCTGAGAAATAAGCTACAAGAGTCTTTGATTTCTGTTGTGCGGATGCACCAAATGCAATTAACATAGTACAAATGATTGTTAGGATTCTTTTCATTTTTAATTCAAAATTCAAAATTCTTAATTATATTACGCTACTCTCCATTGATTTGGTGTCTTTCCTGTCAGGCCTTTGAAGAAGCGGACGAAATGCTGCGGGTATTCAAAACCAAGTTGCTGGCTCACTTGGCTCACCGATGAAGTCTCGGATTGTAGTAACTCCTTGGCTTTCGCAAGAATCCTTTCATTGATGAGGTCTTTGGCCGTATGCCCAGTCTCTGTCTTTACCAATGTGCCGAAGTAGCCTGATGAGAGGCAACACTTGTCGGCGAAATAAGCCACGGTTGGCAGACCTTCCGTATCGGCTTGGGTGGTTATATATTCATCTAGCAGAGATATGAATTTCTTCACAATGGAGTGGTTGATCTCTTCGCGGGTGATAAACTGACGGTCGTAGAAGCGAAGAAGATAGTTCAAAAGCAGTTCAATGTTGCTGACTATCAACTCTCGCGTATGTTTGTCGATAGGGTGTTGCAACTCCTGCTGGATCAACGCCAATACGCCACGGAATATCTCTATTTCCTGCGATGAGAGGTGAAGCGCCTCGTTGGAGGTGTAGTCGAAAAACTCATATCTACTGATGTTTTTGCCGAGCGACGTGCGGTTCAGAAAATCCGGGTGGAAAACTAACGCCGTGTATTTGGCAAATGGCACATCCGGATTGGGCTGAACTATGATCGATTGTCCTGGAGCGAAACTAGTTACCGTCATCTCGTCAAAATCGTAGGGAGTACGTCCATAGGATAGCTTACAGCCTTTATTCTCTTTCAAATAGATAGCATATAGGCCGTAGTGCATTACACATTCCTTGATATGTTCCGTGCTCTCCACACGGATGACGCTTACAAGGGGATGAAGCGTCTCCTTCCCGTTGTAGTCGTTGAACTGCTGAATAGTATCTAAACGTATTTCTTGCATTACTTCAATGTGATTTACAACGCAAATTTATTCACATTATCAATACTTACGCATACCTAAATAGGGGAAGATATAACCTTTTTTTAGGATTGTGACGTTTTAGAAGCTGTTTAAATTTTTTATTGAAGATTTTTAAGTGAGGCTTTATAGGGTGTTTTAATAGTAAGCGTCCAAATTGATAAATTTTATCAGTTTGGACGCTTACTATTTAGGTAACATCAACAGCAATATGAAAAACACAGATGGTATGGTCAGATAACAGGCGAAACA
>JAKSKY010000158.1 GCA_024401515.1 Paludibacteraceae bacterium
GGTACATTGAGTGATCCTACGACCTTTGCGATGACGGAGAAAGATCTTGTCCGTTTGGCTTATAATGAAGCGATTTCCTTTACAGGGACCGGATCTAAATCGGGAGATATTTTCCAATTGATGACTACCATAGACAAGCGTTTTATGGCTGGTTATGCCTATTGTATGGGTATCCGTATGATGGGTGGTGGATTGGTTCGTGTTGGAAACGGTATTCCGCAATTACAATGGGACACTATCAGACGTATTAAGCCTGACACGATTATTTGTGTACCATCTTTTATCTTGCGTATAATCCGCTATGCTGAGGAGCATGGCATCGACTATAAGAACAGCAGTGTGAAAAAGGCCGTTTGCATCGGCGAAAATCTTCGCAATGACGATTTCTCACTCAATTTGCTTGGTTCTAAAATCAAGGAGAAGTGGGATATTGATTTGTATTCGACATATGCCTCCACCGAGATGGCTACCTCTTTCTGCGAGTGTCCTGCCGGTAAGGGAGGACACCACCATCCGGAGTTGATAATTTGTGAATTGATCGATGAAGAGGGCAACCCTGTTCAAGAGGGAGAGGCCGGTGAATTGGTGGTCACCACGCTTGGTGTCGAAGGAATGCCGCTGCTCAGATTTCGTACTGGTGATGTGGCACGTTTCCATTATGAACCATGTTCTTGTGGTCGTACTTCCATGCGTATCAGTCCTATCATCGGTCGTAAGAAACAGATGATTAAATTCAAGGGAACCACGCTTTATCCGGCAGCTATTTTTGATGTGTTGGATAATGTGGATTACGTGGAGAACTACTTGGTTGAACTCTCCTCCAATGAGATCGGCATGGATCATTTGACTGTTTATATCGGTGTGAAAACTCCCGATGAAAACATGATTAAAATGTTGAAGGATAACTTTAGGGCGAAACTTCGTGTGGCGCCTGATGTCAAGTTCAGACCTATTGAAGAGATTCATGCTATTCAGTTCCCTGAAATGAATAGAAAGCCTACTAAGTTTATCGATATTAGATAATGCCTATGGTTGGAACATTTGACTTTGAACCCGTTCGCCCTTACAATGACAGTGAGGTGCCAGCTGCAATTGAGGCCATTACGAAGGATGTTTTCTTCCCAATGGTGGTAAAGTATTGTGCGCCTGAGGCCAATGTGGATGAGGTGATTCAAATGTTTTCGCAGATCAAAACGGTCCGTGATTTCCAATCCCAGGTGATGCACGCTGCTATCAATGCCATCATCAAAAAGACAACTGATGGCGTCTCTTCCGATGGATTCGAGAAATTGGACAATAGGAAGCGTCATATGTTCATCGCGAACCATCGTGATATTGTCTTGGATTCAGCTATATTGGATGTGCTCCTTTTCGAAAGAGGAATTGATACTTGCCAAATTACCTTTGGAAGCAATTTGATGAAAGGAAACCTGGTGGTCAATATCGGAAAGCTGAACAAGATGTTCCGTATCATCCGGGGTGGTAATATCAAGGATTTTTATAAGAACTCCGTTGAGGTTTCAGCTTATATGCGCTATGCTATTACGGAATTGCATGACTCTGTTTGGATTGCGCAGCGCAATGGCAGAACCAAGGATGGAAACGACAAGACTGAGGTCGGTGTCTTGAAGATGTTCTCTTTGAGTAGCGAAAAAGCTTTTGTGGATAATTTGGATGAGTTGAGTATTGCGCCAATATCGGTTTCTTATGAATATGAACCTTGCGATTTCTTGAAAACCGCCGAATTGTATATCTCCCGTTTCCAAAAATATATCAAGGGAGAGAATGAGGACTTGAATAGTATTTTAACTGGTATTAAGCAACCCAAAGGTAGAATCCATATCTCCGTTACGGATCCAATTACCCGTGAAGAGTTGGAAATCTGCGATAAAAAGGAGAAAAATGATAAACTTGTTGCCTTGGCCTCTTTGATCGACCAAAGGATTTATAAAGGATTTAAACTCTTTAAAACCCATTTTATCGCCTATGATTTGTTATACGGCGATACTTATACGGATCGTTATACTGCTAAGGAAAAGAACGATTTCATCGCTTATATGAACGAAGGTTTATCCAAATTGGGGGAGGAGATGGATCGCTCCGAATTGGAGCAGATCTTTTTGCATATTTATGCTAATCCTGTGTTAAATTGCCTTTCCAATGAAAAGTAATATTCCTTACCAGAAAAGGTTGGATCAAATCATAGAAGAACAGGTGGAAGAGGGGCGTGTTCCCACTTTGTTGCTTCATAGTTGTTGCGCACCATGTTCCAGTTATACCTTGGAGTATCTTTCCCAATATTTTAAGATTACAGTATTTTATTATAACCCCAATATCTATCCGTCGGAGGAGTTCGCGAAGCGTGTCGAGGAGCAACAACGATTGATACAAGCATTGCCCGCCCAATACCCCATCTCTTTCATTGAAGGAGATTATGATTCTAAGGAGTTTTATGCGGTCACTAAGGGGCTAGAGAAGGAGCCAGAAGGAGGATTCAGGTGTTTTGTATGCTTCCGCTTACGATTGGAAAAATCGGCGATTCTATCGAAGGAAAATGGCTTTGATTACTTCACGACCACCCTTACGATCAGTCCGTTGAAAAATGCGGATAAGCTCAACGAGATCGGTGAGGAGTTGGCGGAAAAGTATGGTGTGAAGTTCTTGCCGTCGGATTTCAAGAAGCGGGGAGGTTATCAACGCTCCATTCAACTCTCCAAAGAGTATAACTTGTATAGGCAAAATTATTGCGGATGTATTTTTTCGCAAAGAGAAATCTAATCTGTTAGTGAATTCACTATTTGAATCCCAATAGGGCGAATTCAATTCGCCCCTACATTTCTAATACACAATAACTTACAAAATTGTACAATTCGTGAAAATGGC
>JAKSKY010000159.1 GCA_024401515.1 Paludibacteraceae bacterium
TGAAGGTCTATTTCCCTGCCAAGGCGAAATATTTCGGTTCAGGCTCTTTGCTGTTGATCTCGGCGATATTCACTATCATTTTGCTGCTCACCTATGTCTTTGCGGTGGTGGTCATTTCCCGACAGAAACAACTCTCCGAGATGCGTACGGACTTCATGAATAATATGACGCATGAGTTGAAGACGCCGGTATCCACCATCTCTTTGGCTGCTCAGATGTTAAATGACGGATCCTTCGCGAAATCGGAGGAGATGACCAAACAGATATCCAAGACGATCAACGATGAGACTAAGCGCTTGACCCGTCAGATCGATAAGGTGCTGCAGATGT
Source organism: Paludibacteraceae bacterium (assembly GCA_024401515.1). Taxonomy (GTDB): domain Bacteria; phylum Bacteroidota; class Bacteroidia; order Bacteroidales; family Paludibacteraceae; genus UBA1181. The sequence continues at coordinate 331 of JAKSKY010000159.1, forward strand.
CCATCTTTGAGAAGGAGAGCTCCGCATTGAAGTTGGAGTTGATGGATATAGACGATCTGATTTTGACCATCGCCGGCAATTTCATCCTCAAGGTACAGAAGACGGGCGGTGATATCCAAACAGAGTTGGAGGCTGAGGATTCCGAGACGATGGTGGATGAGATCCACTTCACCAATATCATCTACAATCTGATGGATAATGCGGTGAAGTATAGTCAAGGTCCATTGGTGCTCCGTGTGAGGACTTGGAACGAACGGGGCAAGCTTTGCATCTCCGTGGAGGACAACGGTATTGGTATCAAGAAGGCCAATTTGAAACGAATCTTCGATAAGTTCTACCGGGTGCCTACCGGTAGTGTACACAATGTGAAGGGATTCGGATTGGGTCTAGCCTATGTCAAGAAGGTGGTCACCGACCATAAGGGAACCATCCGCGCGGAGAGTGAATATGGAAAGGGTACTAAATTCATTATAGAGATCCCGATTAAAAAATCGAATAATAATTAAGAAGGAGAATAGATATGGATGAGAAGATAAAAGTGCTATTGTGCGAGGATGACGAGAACCTCGGTATGTTGCTCAGAGAGTACTTGCACGCGAAAGGCTACGATGTTGATTTGAAATTGGATGGTGAAGAGGGTGGAAACGCTTTCTTCGCAGGTAAATATGACGTGTGCGTCTTTGATGTGATGATGCCTAAGAAGGATGGATTCACCTTGGCGCAGGAGATCAGACAAGTGAATGAGAAGGTGCCTATCCTCTTCTTGACGGCTAAGACCTTGAAGGAGGATATCGTGGAGGGATTCCGCATCGGTGCCGACGATTACATCACCAAGCCATTCAGCATGGAGGAGTTGTTGCTTCGTATCGAGGCGATCCTTCGTCGTGTCAATGGCAAGAAGGGTGCGGGTGACCCAGTTCAGAAATTGGGCAAATTTACCTTCAACTCTCAAAAGCAATTGCTTACCATCGATGGCGAATCCACCAAGTTGACCACCAAGGAGTCTGAATTGCTCGCTTTGCTTTGCGAGCACAAGAACGACATCTTGGAGCGTAACCGTGCCTTGAAGACCATTTGGGTGGACGATAACTACTTCAACGCTCGAAGCATGGATGTGTACATCACCAAACTTCGTAAGCTCTTGAAGGCTGATCCGCAAGTGGAAATCATCAATGTCCACGGAAAGGGTTATAAGATTGTCATTCCGGAGGAGCAAGCGGATTAAATCCTAGCGAGAGAATGAAAGAATAGAGGAAGACCGGAGGCGAATGGATAGATTCGTCTTCGGCTTTTTTTATAGACTCAAATATTATATCTACCTTTGTAAGGTATTAATTTTTAAAACGATTATGATTAAAGTTGGTATTATAGGCGGTGCCGGCTATACGGCTGGAGAGATGCTCCGCATTCTTTTGAACCACCCACAGGTGGAGATTGTTTTTGTGAACAGTAGCAGTAATGCGGGTAATAAATTGTATGATGTCCACGAAGGTCTTTTCGGAGAGACCGAGATGACTTTTACAGACGAACTTCCTTTAGACAAAATCGATGCGATGTTCATCTGCTCTGGACACGGTGACAGCAAGAAGTTCCTTGAGTCACATGAGGTGCCTGCCAACGTGAAGATCATCGACCTTTCCCAAGACTATCGTGACGAGAGCGAAGGCTTCGTGTATGGTTTGCCGGAGGTGAACCGTGAGCGTATCAAGAAAGCTACCAAGCTGGCTAACCCTGGTTGTTTCGCAACCGCTATCCAAATCGGTTTGCTTCCTTTGGCTGCCAAAGGATTGATCAAGGGTGAGGTTCATACCAACGGTATCACAGGTTCCACGGGTGCGGGTGTAAAGCCAGGCGCTACCTCTCACTTCAGTTGGAGAAACAACAACATCTCCATCTACAAGGCCTTCAAGCACCAACACTTGTTGGAGATTACCCAAACCATGCGCCAATTGCAAGCTGGTTTCAACTACGACATCAACTTCCTACCAGTGCGCGGTGATTTCCCAAGAGGTATCTTCGTTTCCCAATACACTGAGTGCGATTTGGAGATTGAGGAGATCCAAAAGATCTACAAGGATTTCTATAAGGATGCGGCCTTTACTCACGTGATGGACGCTAACCCAGACTTGAAGCAGGTGGTGAACACCAACAAGGGTATTGTCCACGTGGAGAAGTATGGCAACAAAGTGTTGATCATCTCTATGATCGATAACCTATTGAAGGGTGCCTCCGGCCAAGCCGTTCAGAACTTCAACTTGATGTTCGGATTGGAGGAGACTTGCGGATTGAAGTTGAAGCCAAGCGGATTCTAAAATTCCGTCAGAAAGATAGAGCAGAGCCTTCGCCTACGGGTGGAGGCTCTTTTTTTTGTTTGTATTTTGTTTTTTGGGAATGTATTTTGTCTATTCCTGTGTATATAGCATATTTGCCTATAAGGCAATACTT
>JAKSKY010000016.1 GCA_024401515.1 Paludibacteraceae bacterium
CATACTCCACCGAATTCGCGGAGAGATTACAAGCGCCAAGGGCAAACACCACAATGGCTAATATGTGTCGAAATGGTATCAAATCTATGTGTTTTTAAGGTTATATGCTAACAATTAATCGTAACAAATATAACAAAATATAGATTCACATAGCACACTATAACAGATTATTTAAAACAAAAAACATCATCGCAGATAGCCACGATGATGCTCTATATTCGTCAGGGGCATATGCAATACACCACGCCAGCGTAGGGATGGCACACATCCATCTTTGCGTAGGGCTAGCGCACCTACGCTACAGCACAACTCTTAATTCTTAATTAATATTCAATCTTATCCTCTTTCTCCGTCCACATACGGAAGACCTCCATCGCCTCGTCACGCAAGATTTGCTCTCTTGGCATAAAGCGTTTTGAAACTGGCTTGTCCAACTCCTCATAGATGAACTGGTCATCAAATCCGATAGACTTCGCGTCTTCCTTTTGGTTCGCATAGAAATAGTGGTCGATATGCGCCCAATACATGGCAGAAAGACACATCGGACACGGTTCGCAAGAGGCATACAAAACACATCCCGTCAAATCGAAAGTGTTCAACTTCTTGCAAGCCTTACGGATCGCCATCACCTCAGCATGGGCAGTAGGGTCATTGTTCAACGTCACACGGTTATTGGAAGCCGCGATCATCACGCCATCCTTCACCACTACGGCGCCAAAAGGGCCACCGCCATTCTCCACACTCTTTTTAGAGATGGCAATCGCCTTACGCATAAATTTCAAATCTGCTTTCTCCATAACTAATCCTCCTCTTTTGATTCATCCTTCTTGGAAGAAGGTTGGATTGGGGTTGTATCCTTGTACATACCATTCTTAGCATTCTCCGAAATGGCTTTCAAGGACTCTATGGTATATTCAACATCCTTCATTGTATGAAGGGTGGTTGGAATCAAACGAATCATCACCTTACCTTGGGCAATGTACGGATAGATCAAATTCACACAGAAGATACCAAACGCCTCTCGCATATGCATCATCGTATGAATCGCCTCCTGCATATTATCTACCGTCATATAGACCGGTGTCACTGGAGATTGTGTGTTACCGATATCAAGACCCGCCTTACGAAGCCCCTTCTGCAAAGCGTGGGTGATGTCCCACAAATTCTTCCGCAATTCAGGATGGGAAGAGAGGTAATCCAAACGGGCGATCGCACTGGCGGTTATCGCGGAGGGCAAAGCCTCCGAGAAGGTTTGGGAACGCATGTTGTATCGTAGGAAATTGATGACATTCTCACTACCGGCGACAAAACCGCCTGAAATGCTCAATGCCTTACCCAAAGTAGCCACCAACAAATCAACCTTGTCCATCACACCGAAATGGTCAGCCGCGCCTATACCATTAGGCCCTACCGTTCCGAAGCCATGGGCATCCTCCACCACCAACATGAAGTCATACTTCTCCTTCAATGCGGCGATTTGATCCAATGGAGAGAATTCTCCCGTCACACCAATCACGCCTTCCGTCACCAAAAGCACACCGCCACCCAACTCCTGGGCGGTTTCGGAAGCCTTCTTCAACTGCGCTTCAATGGATTCGATATCATTCTTATGATAGACAAATCGACGGCTCAATTGGGATTTGATACCATCATGAATACTGGAGTGAGCCTCTGAATTATATACAATCGTATCATTTCGGCCACAAAGGCTATCAATGACAGAAATCATTCCCTGATAAAAAGAGTTCAAGACAAAAGCGTCCTCTTTTTTCACAAAGTCAGCGATTTTCTCCTCCAACGCCTCATGCAAGAAGGTATTACCCGTCATCAAACGGGATCCCATCGGATGGGAAAGGCCATATTGGGCCACCCATTCCACCTCTTGCTTGCGTATCTCCGCATTGTTGGCAAGGCCGAAATAATTATTCATTCCCCAGTTCAAAACCTCCTTGCCACGGAAAGTCATTCTAGGACCTATGTCCCCCTCCAATTTAGGGAACATAAAGTACCCATATGCCTGTTTACTCCACTGCCCTAGAGCACCTGGATTATGCTCTATTCTATCTAATATATTCATTTTCAATCAAATATTTATTCGAACAAAATCATTTCCGGAACCTCTTCAGCATTCGGATCCAACTTCTCGTTCGTATTCGGACAGAGATACTTGTCAGTTACGACAAAAGGCTCTGTTCTAGAATAGCCTAGAGAAGCATCATTATACACTTTGTTCATATACGTACCCCAAACAGGCAAGGCCGTAGCCGATCCTTGTCCATTTCTGAGGTTATCGAAGTGGATATCCCTATCCTCACCTCCTACCCATACACCGGTGATCAAATTAGGGACAAATCCCATGAACCAACCATCGGAGTTATTTTGTGTCGTACCAGTCTTTCCGGCCACTTGCGTTTCCCATCCTAAACTATACTTGTAACTCTTCGATCTCAAACGCAGACCTGTTCCACCATTAACCACGCCCTGCAACATGGAGATCATCTTATAGGCAGTCTGCTCACTGAAAATTTCATTCATACGAGGGACAAAAGTAGCCACCACATTACCCTCATTATCCTCGATACGAGTCACGAACAAAGGCTCCGTTTGGATACCCTTATTGGCGAATGCGGTATAAGCCGCGGTCATCTCACTGACAGAAACATCCGCAATACCCAAGCACAAAGATGGCACAGGATCGATGTGGTTCTTCAATCCGAAAGAGTGAAGCAATTTCACAAAGCTTTCAGGGCCAAGGCGGTTAATCAAATGGGCGGAAATCCAGTTGTTGGAAGTCTGCAAACCTCTACGAATCGTAATCATTTGGCCAACCTCCTTTTTACCCTCCTCACCATAAGGAACGTTTCTTGGCTCCCAAATTTCACCGGAAGGCAACATCACCTGTGGTTGCACATTCGGCATCAAATCACAAGGAGACATACCCTCCTCCATCGCCAAGGCATAAAGGAACGGTTTAATGGTGGATCCCACCTGACGGCGACCCACACTGACCAAATCATATTGGAAATAATTAAAATCGATGCCACCCACATAAGCCTTTACATGGCCATTGAACGGATCGATGGACATCATAGCGGAACGAAGGAAGGACTTCGCATATCGGATGGAATCCATAGGAGTCATCACCGTATCCTTACTTCCCTTCTCCCAATCAAAGACATGCATGGTGACCTTCGCGGTATCAAAGTATGCTTTGATCTCCTGATCCTTCATCTTATCATCATACTTCATGCTGCGGTACCTGTCGGATTGGCGCATGGCACGGACCAAGATGGAATCCACCTGAGCCTGTGTCGATTTATTGGAGAATGGCGCCTTCTTATGCTTTTGTCCACTCTTCTCCTTGAAGAACAAAGGTTGCATATAACCACCCACATACTCCTTCACAGCCTCTTCGGCATATTGTTGCATACGGGAATCGATGGTCGTATAAATCTTCAACCCATCCACATATAGGTTGTATGGAGAGCCATCCGGCTTGGTATTCTTGTTACACCAACCAAACAATGGATTAGTGGCCCATGCCAACGAATCTTCATAGAACTTTTGGTACTGCCACTTAGGGTAATTTTCGCGCTCAGGCAGTTTTGCGGTCATCACGCTTCGCAAATATTCACGGAAATAAGGGGCAAGACCCAATTTATGGTCTACCTTTTGGAATCTCAATGTAATATCCAATTGAGATAAGGAGTCGCACTCCGCCTGCGTGATTTTACCATACTTCGCCATTTGGGAAAGCACCGTATTACGTCTCGCGACACACTTCTCCCTTCTATCCTCACGACGAGGATTAAACAAAGCCGGATTTTGCAACATACCCACCAATAAGGCAGCCTCTTCGATGTTCAAATCACTTGGATCCTTGCTGAAATAGACTTGGGACGCGGACTTGATACCCACCGCATTGTTCACAAAGTCAAACTTATTCAAATAGAGTGTAATGATCTCCTCTTTGGTATAATATTTCTCCAATTTCACGGCGATCACCCACTCGGACAATTTCTGTTTCGCACGTTCCCACTTGTTTTTAGCGCGTTCGTCCGTAAACAACAATTTCGCCAATTGTTGGGAAACGGTACTACCTCCACCCTTATCCTGGCCCATCAAGAAGGTCTTGACAGCCACTCGCAACAAAGCGTCACCATCTATACCGGAATGTTCATAGAAACGGGCATCCTCGGTAGATATCAACGCATCGGTCAAATAAGGCGAGATCTCGGAATAAGGGGTATAAACACGGTTCTCTCCTTTTTGGAAATAGCGGCCCAACTCCTTCATATCGCACGAATAGATCTCCGTCGCGAACTTGTTCTTCGGATTTAGCATCTCCTCCACGTCAGGAAGATAACCGATCTTTCCATCCGCAATGCTCTTGAACACCAAATAAACGGATAATATACCTGCAAAGAAGAGTACCCAGAAAACAATCAGAATAATGGTACCAACCTTTAACTTTCCCTTAGCCATATTTCATAAATAATTTTATGCAAATGTAATAAATAACCCAATACGGAACATATACTATTCCAAACGCATGATCTTGGCACCGATCGCGTTCAAACGGCCATCGATATCCTCGTATCCACGGTCAATCTGTTCGATATTACTGATGGTGCTGGTTCCATTGGCGCTCATGGCGGCAATCAACAAAGCGATTCCGGCACGGATATCAGGGGAACTCATCTTAGATGCGCGCAATTGATTCTCATGTCCCAAACCAATGACTGTGGCGCGGTGCGGATCGCACAAAATAATCTGCGCACCCATATCAATCAACTTGTCCACGAAGAACAAACGGCTCTCAAACATCTTTTGGTGAATCAAGACACTACCTCTCGCTTGGGTGGCCACCACAAGGAATACGCTCAACAAGTCTGGTGTCAAACCTGGCCAAGGCGCATCGGCGAAGGTCATGATGGATCCGTCGATGAACGTATCAATTTGATAATGCTCCTGCTTTGGAATATAGATATCATCTCCACGACGTTCGATGACAATGCCCAATCGGCGGAAACAATCCGGAATCATACCCAACTGGTCATAACATACATTTTTGATGGTAATCTCGGAATGGGTCATAGCCGCCATACCGATAAAACTACCGATTTCAATCATATCCGGTAGTATCACGTGGTCATATCCACCCAATTCAGCCACACCTTCAATGGTGAGAAGATTGGAACCGATACCCGAAATATGGGCACCCATGCCATTCAACATCTTACAAAGTTGCTGGATATAAGGTTCGCAAGCCGCATTATAAATAGTGGTAGTACCCTTCGCCAAAACCGCAGCCATCACAATGTTCGCGGTACCCGTCACGGAAGCCTCATCAAGCAACATATATGCGCCTGACAACTGTTTCGCCGTGACACGATAGAGTTTACCCTCATCATCATAAGTGAAATCGGCGCCCAACTTCTGAATACCCAAGAAATGGGTGTCCAAACGACGACGGCCTATTTTATCTCCGCCCGGTTTAGGGACGATCGCCATACCGAATCTTGAAACCAAAGGGCCCGCCAACATCACCGAACCACGAAGGGAGGCACACTTTTTGTAAAAGTCGGAGCTATTCATATAGTCCAAATTCACCTCATCCGCTTGAAAGGAGTAACAACCCTTTTTTATCAAGTTCACCTTCACACCCATATCCTTCAACAGTGATATGAGGTTATTCACGTCCAATATATCAGGAATGTTGGAGATAGTCACCTTACCCGAGGTAAGCAATGTGGCGCAGATCACCTCCAAAGCCTCATTTTTCGCACCTTGAGGAATAATCTCTCCGCACAATGGATGACCGCCTTCTATCAAAAATTTCGCCATGGCTACAATGCTAAATCAATTCGTTACTTCTTCTTTTTCTTTTTGGATGAAGATTGGTTTTGGTTGGACAATAGATCCTTGCAATCCTCCAACGCCACCTCATCGCTTGAGAGTCTAATATCTCCCTTGGACAAATCCCTAAGGTCATCAAATATCTTTTGATCAGCCACACCATCCTTATTGTATAGGATATAACATTTCTTCATATAATTGGCGATGTAGACGGAGAGCTCCATCTTCTCGTCAGGATCAGACAAGGAAGCGGCCTTATCAATCATTCCCTGAATCAATTTTCCGTAATGTCTATATCTGATTTGTTGAGGCGAGGAGTACTCCACACGATTAGGATCGGCCGCTAGGCTCTCCCTCTTCACCACCTCATAAGGATAATCTATGTCCAAGTTGAAATCCGACATAATAGCTAGATGGTCCCACAACAGATGCTTGAATTCCGTCAAGTCACGCAACTGAGGGAAAAGATTTCCCATGGTGGCTATGATGGAATAGGCGCAATCGGTACGCTCCGCCCTATCCTCAATTGTCATACAATAATCGACCATGTTTTGGATATTTCTACCATATTCAGGCAAAACAAGGCGCTTCATCTTTGTGTTATATCTCATATCGCTAGCTATAAATTATCTTTCAATGAAACGGAGACCGAAACACCGGTATCCATCGACCGAGAAAACGGTCACTCTTCGCAAAGGTACTAATAAAATTTCTTTAACAGCGGTTTTTTTGATGATTTATTATAAAATATTACTTCCATTTTAACTATTTTTGTATGTAAAATTACGGGCTAAGTTTCACAGCCATTTAAAGTGTGTGCAGATGAAGAAGAAGATCATCATATGGGGAGTTTTGATAGCGACCTTCGCTATCATGGCATTTATGAACAGACGTAACGAGGTGGAATACCGCACCATGAAAGGGGGTGTGCATGGCACCTATTACACCATCAAATACTCAGCAGACAACGACACGATCAGTGACGAGGAACTTCGTGATTGTTTCAAACGATTCGACATGTCTCTCTCCACGTTTGAGGAACATTCCATCATTTCACGCATCAACCAGAACGATTCAACCGTAAAAGCGGATTCCCTATTCACCACCGTTTTCAACAGAGGTCTAGAGATTTCGAAACTCACAGAGGGAGCTTTCGACATGACCGTAGCGCCACTTGTCAACCTATGGGGCTTCGGATTTAAGAAAATGGAGGGCGTCACAGAAGAGAGCGTCAACGAAATACGTTCCCACATCGGGTATCAAAAAGTCCGTTTGGAGCAAGAGCGGATCATCAAGGCAGACACCGCCATTCAATTGGACGCTTCCGCCATCGCAAAAGGATACTCCTGCGACGTTGTGGCCAACCTACTCAGGAAGCACGGTTGCAAGAATTTCATGGTGGAAATCGGAGGCGAGATCGTAGCGCAAGGGGAAAACCCGCAAGGGAAACCATGGCGCATCGGCATCACCAAACCCACGGACGACAACGACGTCTTCACGCCCGAATTACAGGCGCAAGTTGAAATTGAAGACATGGGCATGGCCACGTCAGGTAACTACAGACAATTTTACTACAAGGATGGCAAACGCTACTCCCACACGGTAGATCCACACACAGGCTATCCGGTAGAGCACAATTTGCTAAGCGCCACCGTATTTGCGGAAGATTGCATGACGGCAGACGCTTTCGCCACCTCATTCATGGTGATGGGTTTAGAGAAAGCCAGTGCGTTTGTGGAGCAACAAAAAGCGCCCATTTCAGCCTACTTCATCTACACCGACGAAAACGATGTGATGAAATCGAAAGCTATAGGAGCCATCAAAAACAAAATTCACACCCAAGAGCAATAAACCATGCGCAAATACGGATTGTCCCTACTGATTCTAATAGTTGTCCATTCGATGCTCTTCGCTCAAATGGGCAGCCGCATCACAACCTACACGACAGAAACGGGACTCTCCCAAAATACGGTAACAGACATTCTAAAGGGTGAATCAGGATTCATTTGGGTCACCACATTGGATGGACTTAACCGCTTCGACGGATACGATTTCAAAAACTTCAAGGCCAGTTCCAAAGAGCTGGAACGTAGTGTCAGTAACCAATTCGTATCCATCAAGCAAGACCACTCCAAGCAACTGTGGATCCTCAACGACATCGGTCAAGTTCTCCGATTCAATCCCCAAAACGAGACGTTTACCCTCTATCCATCCGCCGATAGTAACCGAGGAGACAACTATTTCTCAGCCAACGAGATCGTTCAACTCTCCCCCTCTGAGCTGTGGCTAATCGGCAACAGCGACAACGGTGCGATGCGAATCACCATCGAAGGAAACGGATCAGCGCGCATCCAACATCTTTTGGGTCGGGACGACACACACGAAGGGGTAAGAATCAACAACGTATTTTTAGACAACAACGAGCAACATTGGCTCCTCACGGAACAAGGCGCCGCTATCCTAAACATAAACGACACCACCCCTCAACTTGAATATATCACAGAGGGGAAAGGGAAGGCTACCTATATGATGGCGGAGACTCCCCAAGAGCTACTGATCGCGGCGGCACAACATAAAATCATTGTCTACGAAAAGGCAAAAAAGAGATTCTACACCACCTCGCCAACCCATGCGGCGAACCCATCCAGCGATTACACCCACATCTTCCTTTTGGACGATAAAAGCTTCTGCACCATCCAAAGCGACAATACAGTCGAAGTAATAGATTTAGGCAAATGGGAAGTGGCGGCGTCAGAGAAGATGAAAGGCACTCCGGAGAAATGTTGGCAAGACAATGAGAAAAATCTCTTCGTAAAGGTCAACGGAGGATACAATCTTTTCAAAGTGGATGTCCTTACAAAGGGAATCAAGCCATTACTACACTACCCTATCCGTTCCACCGTGGAACTACGCGACACCCTAGGAGTCACCTGGAGCGCTGACAGCGAAGCGGGATTGCGCAAATCAGTCAATTTGGAGGAATCCTTGGCCATCGGACAAAACGCACCCCAGCACACCACCGTTTCGGACGAAACAAAGGCGATGCTAGAGGACCACAAACGACGCCTCTGGGTATCCAATGGGACCGGAGGCATTCGAATCTACAACTCCGACGACCAATTATTAGGCTATTTAGATCGCAGAGGTCTCATCTCCAAGGCAAACGCAGTTGAATCATTCGGCACCGACCACTGCTTCTACCAAAGCAGAAACGGAGTCATCTGGATCGCATCCAACGAGGGGTTGTTTGAACTCAACGAGACAAGTGAAGAACACTTCTCCGTCAAAGAGTGCAAAGCCTCACAAAAGGAATACCAGCCCCTCTCCCATCATTTCACATCCATGTTGGAGGATTCCAAAGGAAGGCTATGGCTCGCCTCTCCGAACGGAGGGTTACACCTTCTCGTAAAGGAGGGGAACGAATACAAATTCTATCATAAAGAGAATGCGTTTAAGTTCAACTACCCACCTACCGTGGAGAAATCGCACTCTCTGATGGAGGATAAGAATGGCAATATTTGGCTAGGTTCCAGCGAGGGAATCACCATCTTCTCCACCGAATTCTCCGCACCCGAGGAGATCCGTTTCTTCTTCTACAACACGGAAAACACCAATTTGACCAACAGTAGCATTTACGATATTTTCCAAGATGACAAAGGGAACATCTGGCTCGCCTCATTTGGCGGAGGATTGTTCAAAGTGAAAGGCGATTTCGTCCTTTTCCAAACACCCGAATTCGAATCCTTTAACAGAGGGAACAACAAATTCCCTTCCGATTTGCTATTGGACATTGTAGATGACGAGCGGAACAATCTATGGATATTGACCGAGGAGGCTATCATAAAGTTTAACACGGAGACTAACTTAGCGGAATCATTCGGTCAAGCCTTAGGCAGAAAAGGAGAGGATCCGACAGGAAGAAGATTGGTCAGAAGATACGCGGGTACCATCTCCACCACCACCAATTCAGGCTTTTTCACCTTTCATCCCCAAGAGATAAAGACATCGGAATACGCACCACAAATCGTCTTCACCAGATTCTTGCTATTCAACAAAGAGCAAGACATCAAAGACCCACAATCGGTGGTTCAATCATCGGCGGATTACTTAACCGACATCACGCTAGAACACAATCAATCCGTATTCTCCATCGAATATGCCGCACTCGACTATCGATTCCCCGAACATACCCAATACGCCTATAAACTGGAACCATTCGAAACGGAATGGAACTATGTGGGCAAACAAAGACTCGCCACCTACACCAATCTTCCCAAAGGAGAATATCGCTTCATGGTAAAATCCACCAACAGCGATGGCGTGTGGCAGGAAAACACGAGGGAATTGAAGATTACAGTTTTGCCATCTTTTTGGGAGACCGGATGGGCCTATATCATCTATGCGCTAATCATCCTTCTGATTATATTCGCCTCCGCATCTTTCTATCGCACCAAGACAAAGATGAAGATGGAACAGGAGATCTCTGATTCAAAGCTCCAATTCTTCACGGACATATCCCACGAATTACGCACGCCACTCACGCTTATCAACGCGCCTTTGGAGAATGTATTGGAGAATGGCAACCTTCAGGAAGCGGACAAGGAGCAACTGGAGGTTGTCCGCACCAACACCAACAGAATGCTGCGGATGATGAACCAAATCATGGACTTCAGGAAGATCCAAAGCAATAAAATGAGGCTTCGCGTGGAGCAGACTAAATTAGGAGATTTCATCGCCTCCTGCAGCACAACCTTCCTCAAATTAGCGGACAACCGCAACATAAAATTCACCATTTTGGACGAAACCGAAGGGGCTACTTTCTGGATGGACCGAGATAAAATCGACACCATCATTTTCAACCTACTCTCCAACGCCTTCAAATTCACACCTGACGGCAATGCAGTCTCCGTACGTACCTATGTGGAGAACGGCGAGGGAGCCATCGAAGTGGCGGATAAAGGCTGTGGTATGCCCAAAGAAAAACTGCCTACCATCTTCGAACGATACACGACACTACAAAACTTCTCGCTGACCAAACAAAGCGGGACAGGCATAGGACTCTCCCTAGTAAAGGAAATCGTGGAACTACACAAAGCCTCCGTCCTCGTGGAAAGCGAGCCCAATGTAGGCACCACCTTCACCATCAAGCTACGACCAGGCGTAAACCATTTCGACAACACGGTGGATATCGTCATCAGCGATGAGACCCAAGAGAAGGAAGAGGCTAACACCTCAGCGAATAGCCTCAACAATGTTCCTACGAGCAACGATGGACTAGCCACCTTGTTGATTGTGGAAGACAACGAACAACTCCGCACCTTCCTACGATCTGTCCTTTCAAAACGATTCAGAATCATCGAGGCCGCTAATGGCAAAATCGGTTTTGAGACCGCGACCAAGGAGTTGCCGGATTTCATATTGACAGACATTATGATGCCGATCATGGATGGTATGGAAATGACCCAAAAACTGCGTTCTAGCGAACAGACATCGCACATCCCTATCATCCTATTGACAGCCAAAACTGATATGCAAAGCAAAATCGACTGTCTGAAAATAGGCGCTAACGACTATATCACCAAGCCATTCAGCATGGCTTATCTTGAGGCGCGCATTGAGAACATCCTCAAAGAGCGCGAGCAATGGCAAGAACGTTACAAAAGCAAACTGATTACCAAAGCGCCAACCCAAACAGAGGAAACGACATCCTCGCAGGAGGAGGAACCATTGGTCGGAAAAGATGACGCTTTCATGAAGAGTATCGTCGAAATCATCCAACAGAACATGGACAACAGCGAGTTCTCCGTCGAAGATCTGCAAGATGCCCTCAAGGTAGGCAAATGGCACCTCACCGCCAAAGTCAAGGCGCTCGTCGGACTTACCCCTATGGAGTTCATACGAGAAACCAGACTCACCCACGCCGCGGAGTTGATCGACAACAGCGACTACAACATGACTCAAATCACCTATATGATCGGCATGTCCGACTCGCGCTATTTCAGTAGATGCTTCAAGCAGAAGTTCGGCGTGACACCAACAGAGTACAAAAACAGAAAAAGATAGATGTTAACCACTGGAAAATTAAACATTTTAATTCCCACCTATCTTTCTGGGGCCACTTAAGCATGACTCAATCTCATCCTTTGAAGGGTGGAAATTGCAAAGTTTATGGTAGCAAGGCTTCGATCCATTAAATAACACTAAAATTGTATCTGCCCCAAACGCACCAGAGAACCTCTCTGCCACGTCATGGGACTGGCCCTCCTTGTCAAAAAATGTATAATAAACGAGATTAGCGGATTTTACGGATTCATACTTAGTCACATAGCCTATGGTAACATAAGCATCCTTATATATGATTTCCCGATGAGTGACACCGACATAATAGCTATTTACCCAAATGTTTATTAGGCAACTCAGCGCAACTATAAGTGCCACAAAAAAATTACTGTAAGAGAATAGCCAAATTATTAGAAAAATCTGATAAGCATAGACCATAACACTTAACAATATTAATAATGCTTTGTTTTCATACAAAGAAGTGCCAGGAATTAATACGGTGTACTGAAGAAGAACGCCTGCAATGAGCAGAACAAAAAACACCAGAATCTTTAATCTATTTTTACCACCCACATCTATTATCTATTTATAAAACTAAAACCATAAGGTAGAATTTAACAAAACATCGGACTGTCCACGCTTGGAGAACAGTCCGATGTTTTTGACGCAAAAAGAATGGATTATATAAACTCCTCACCAATCTTCACCTGCGTATCATTCACAAATTGTCTGATGCGTTGCTCCTCTGATTTCTTACAGATAAGCAATGCCTTGTCCGCCTCAGCTACGATATAACCCTCCAAACCTTGGATGACAGCCAATCGACCCTCTGGAAGCGCTATGACATTGTCCTTACACTCATAAAGAAGGGACTTGCATTTCAAAGTAACGTTCTGTTCAGCATCCTTCTCGGCATGCTCATACACAGATCCCCAAGTTCCCAAATCAGACCATCCGAAATTGGCGGCCAAAACATGAACATTAGTCGCCTTCTCCAAAATCGCATAGTCAATGGAGATATTGGTGCAAGATTGGTAGATGCTATCGATAAAGGCTTGTTCCTTGTCTGTTCCGTAGCAATCCATTCCCTTCTCGAACTTGCGGTTCATCTCGTTCAAATACAAGTCGAACGCCTCGATAATCGTCTTCACATTCCAAAGGAACATACCTGAGTTCCAATAAAAATCGCCACTGGCCAAGAACATCTCCGCCATCTCCCTATTAGGCTTCTCCGTAAAGGTCTTCACCTTCATGATATTATCGCCTCCGGTCACATCAGCCACTTGGATATATCCATATCCGGTCTCCGGACGGCTAGGTTTGATACCCAATGTTAAGATATCATTGTGCGTACTGGTATAATCCAAACCACACTTAATTGTCTGAACAAACTCATCCTCTTTCAAGATCAAATGGTCCGATGGAGAAACCACCACATTGGCATCCGGATTTTCAGCCAAGATACGGTTCATCGCATAAGCGATACATGGAGCGGTATTTCGTCTAGCAGGTTCCAACAAGACTTGATTATCCCTCAATTCAGGCAACTGTTCCAAAATCAAATCTTTATAATGGCTATTGGAAGCGATTAAAATATTCTCCTTAGGGACAATTTTCAAGAAACGGTCATAAGTCATTTGCAACAATGAACGTCCCGTTCCAAAGAAATCCAAGAACTGCTTAGGCTTATTGTTTGTGCTGAATGGCCAAAAGCGGCTACCCACACCACCTGCCATGATCACACAATAATTGTTATTTTTCATTTTACAATGCGTTATAGTTACGGGTGGACCCGATTGTTATTACAAAGTATCATACGGACGCAACAGATGGTTAATACCTCCACAAAACAAGAGTACCAACATCCATTTCGAGCGAATAAATCGCACAAAAATAATAAATCCGCACATAATAATTGACATCTTTAATGCAAATAAAAACAAATATCATATGAACAAGATGATAAAAAAGAGAAATTGGACTCATACACACCTAATTATCAGGAACATAAAACACGCAAGCACTCATCAAATAATTTTTTTCATTATATGTATTGAGTAATCAAAAAATATTTCTACCTTTGCACCGCAATTGAGAACGAATAGTTGTTCAATCGCCCAGATGGCGGAATCGGTAGACGCGCTGGTCTCAAACACCAGTGGATTCACTTCCATCCCGGTTCGACCCCGGGTCTGGGTACAAACCTCCGAAGGAAACTTCGGAGGTTTTCTTTTTTTTTCAAAAGAAGGAATAAAAATATCCGTCAAAAATTTGCACATTCAAAAATTAGCATTACCTTTGCACCGCAATTGGGAACAAATAGTTCTTCAATCGCCCAGATGGCGGAATCGGTAGACGCGCTGGTCTCAAACACCAGTGGATTCACTTCCATCCCGGTTCGACCCCGGGTCTGGGTACAAACCTCCGAAGGAAACTTCGGAGGTTTTTTTATTTCTCCTAACAAGCAATCTTCCTCGCTTCGCATTCCAAGTTCTAGGGCCAATAACTCACAATCATCCAATCAAAACAATTTTTTGGAAAAAAAGAATGGGTAGACCGATAGGCCTACCCAATTTCGCAAAGCTTACACAAATACACTCAGATAATGTTCAAGTTTCAGTTCAGAATTAAACCATTATTACACTTTATCAATAATCGTTCTGTCATTGATGCCACAAAATTAATTCATTTAATCGAATAAACATACACAAACACTCTTTTTTTTATAAAAAAGGTTAATTGACAACAAATTTCCGACAAATGTCATCGAGCGGATGACGAATGTCATTTCATATTCAACAAAAAAAATTTGCAAAATGAATATTTTAACCATACCTTTGATTCAAAGTATAATATTACTACATGTGTGAATTTTAAGAACATTTGTCTACTCAACAAACGTAATTTATGGACAATCCTATTTTGCAAAAATTAAAACGAGGAGCCCTTTTATCGCTACTCGCCTCTTCCCTACTATCATCCTGTGTGCAGGAAGAATACGATCTTTCCAATCTGGAAAACGAGCGGATGAAGACAGAAACCGCCGTGAGCCTTCCCATTGGCACCGTCCACTTCTGCATAGGTGATTTCTTTTCACAAGGAAACGCGAAAGGCTTTATCACCACATTAGACTCAATCATCAAAGTCCGTTATTTGGAAGAGGGAGAAGAGTTACAATTCCCTATCATCGCCCAAAAAGTGGAGATTTCTTCCGAAGACACGCTCACAGGGGTAAGGTACTCTGAGATTAAAGGACAATTGGACTCTCTGGAGGTAGCCGATCTTAAACTGGAGATAGAGAACCAACTACCAGTAGACGCGGAACTCACAGTCCGTTTCCTAAAAAGAGTTAAAGACCCTAAGGATCCGGAGAAAGAGATATACGAAGAGATGCCTCAATTAGCACGTAGCGTCAAAGTCAACAAATCAACAGTCCACCCTCAAACCAAAGAGTTGCAAACTCCTTTCAAGGAGACCACCAGCATCAAATTTGTCGGCGAAGAGTGTCGGGACATCGAAAAAGTGACCGACCTTATCTTCTCGTACAATGTCAACAGCATCGTAGACGAAGATGTCATTTACCTCGCCAAGGATTACAAATTCAATCTTTTCGCCACCATGTACTTGAAGGCTAAACTAATATTCGACATCAAATAAGGAGGAGGAGACATGAAGCTAAAATCAATCAGCAAACTAATTTTCGCCAGCGCCATTCTCTCATCCATGCATGCGAATGCGCAGACAAGCGGCACCCTATTTTTCGATTCATACAATCCTCGCCAACATTGGGAGAATCCAGCCAATACCCCAGAAGGGAAGTTCTACATTGGTATGCCGGCTCTCTCCAACATCTCGGTGGCGGGCGGAAACAAATTGTTCGCCTTTGACGACCTATTCAGAAATATCACCAGAGATAGCGTGACACGTACCGTCCCTATCATCAGCGAAGATTTGGACGAGACGGACAACTTCATCAACAGAATAAAATTCAACGAACGTCTCAACGCCTCCTACAGAATCAATCTAATTGAATGTGGATTTAGGATCAAAGACGAGCACTACTTCACCTTTGGCATTTCCAATCGAATGGAGAGCATGGTCATTGTACCGAATCAATTTTTCAAACTCTTCTTCAATGGCATGTCCAACCACGAGGTATATGATTTCAACATCAACAAACTCTCCGCTACCGCCAATATCTTTTCAGAAGTCGATTTGGGCTATTCCAGAACGATCGGAGAGAAACTGAATGTGGGAGGTAAGTTGAAACTCCTATTTGGACACGGAAGCCTCCAAACCAAACTTCAGGACTTGAAGGTGACAGGAAGCGAGCATGAATGGTGCATCAAGGGAGAAGGTGACATTTACGGAAGCATTCCTAATGTCAAGGTAATCGCCAACAATGATAAAACAATCAAAGAATTCAGAATCGACGACGACGCAGAGGCAACAAGCTGGGTTCAAAGACGAGGATTCGGACTCGGTTTGGATTTAGGTGCCACCTACCAAGTTTTCGACAATTTAAAAGTGGCAGCCAGTCTGCTTGATTTCGGCTTCATCAAATACAAAGAGGCCAACATACACCTTAAAAAGGCCAACGATTTCATATTCAAAGGTATTGATTACGAAATAGGAAACGACTCCACGGATTTTCTCAAAGAGATCGGTGAGGATCTAGAAAAGGCTTACGAAGTGGACAACTCCCTTGAGGGATACACCACCCACCTATCCTTAAAATTCAACTTAGGTGCGGAATACAACTTTTGGGAGAACAGAGTCGGCGTCGGCGTCCTATCCAGAACCCACATCTTCTGCCGTAGTCTCTGGGAGGAATTCTACATTACCGCCAACTTCAGACCATTCAGATGGGTATCCACCTCATTGGCTTATAATATAGGCAACGGTCAATGGAACAACCTAAATGCCGCTCTGGATTTTAACCTCGGCCCCGTCAACCTCTATTTTGCGATGGACAACATTCCATTCAGATTAGGCAAAATCAATGATGCGGTATTCCCAATCAAAACCAGAAGCATCAGCTTCTCGACAGGTATGGCTTTTGTTATGGGTTATAAAGAGAAGAAGGAGAGCCACTAAGCTATCCTTTTAAGGGAAAGAGGGAGCAAGAAATTGTTCCCTCTTCTTATATCTACTCCATCCGTAAGCGTTAACTTACCCTTTGTTTTATATCTCGGGTTTCAAATGACAACTAACAGAATCTACGAAATAAAGAATCAGACATCACTCTATTTTATGTTTGCAAGATGATATACTATATTTGCGACATAATATCGTACTAAAGTAATCCATTATATGATTAAAACCATGATAAAAAAGATTCTTCTAATCGCATTTGCATCCATCACTCTGAGCACCTATGGAAGCTTTGACTATAACTTTGGCCTCCGTAATGACGATCAACTGAATGGCACCAGTTGGTCGGGCATTGAATATGGCCTGTATGAGCAATCAGGCAATGGGACCGACTACAATAAAAAGCTATTGCTGTTTGATGTTCAACTAGACTTTATCGAGGATGAATTTATTTGGCATGACGATGAATATGGCGAGTGGCCAATCGATTATGTCACCATTTGTCTGGCGAAACTAAGTAAAACCACCGACAAGAAAGCTTTGAAGGTGTGGGCAAAAATGAGCAAAAGGCACGAAGTTGAAATGAGACAATTAGAGGAGTCCTTTTCCAGCAATGTTATGCATTTCGACGTCATGAGCGGTTCTAACCTTCAGATAGCGGGGGTGTACCTGAAATACAGAGTAGAGAACGATTGTTTAGCCATTGACCTAAAACGTGAAAACGATACCATCATCGGACTTTACAGGGATGGGAAGTTGGCCAAAACAGTAGAGTTCTGTCAAGATTTCGTCCATAGAAGCACCGAATTGCGCCACGGGGAAGAGATTAAGCATGCAACCTGGACCTATTGGTTCGAGGGCGACACTATCTGCTTTTGCTATGGTGACAAGAATACCATTTTGAAATGCCCCTTCCAAATGTCGTCCGATGGGAAAGTCATTAGTCTATTGCTGAAAAAGAAAGGCATGCCACAAACAAAGAATTAACATTGTGTTAGATGTTTCGCACCATCTATCCAGCCTTAGCATGCCCCAAATCAAGCCTCTTGGGAAGGCGGATAGCCAAACTCCGCCCGATATTTTCTACTAAAATAGAGCGGATCATTGAAGCCTACGGAATAGGCCACATCAGAGACACTCTTGCCGGCCTTCAACATCTTCTGCGCACGGTACAATCTGAACTCCGTGATGACCTCCAACGGAGTCTTATCCGTAATGGATTTCAACTTACGGGATAGAGAAGATTTGCTCATCGCAAGATCAGCCGCCAAATCGTCAATGGAGAATTCTGAATCCTGGTAACGTTTCTCAACCACTTCCAAGACATGACGCAATAGGTCGTCCGCCTCATCGTCAATACGTTCATCGGCCAAATTATGGGCAAGCACTTGCTGCTGCTGCGTTCTTCGCCACTGCAATATATTATGCAGCTTCATCAGCAACTCTTTGGAAGAGAACGGTTTATTGACATAATCAATCGCACCGCTCGACAAACCGCGCAACCTATCATCCTCATCGCACCTAGCGGAAAGGAATACCAAAGGCACATTCACGGTAGGCTGTTCACTCCGCAAACGTTTGTACATCTCAATACCATCCATCACAGGCATCTCCACATCAGAGATAATAATATCAGGATGTTGTTCAGCCACTACCCGCAATCCCTCCTCTCCATTAGAGGCGCTGATAACGGTCAAATATGGGCTTAACATATCACGAAGGTTATTCAGTATCAACGGATCGTCGTCTACAATCATCACGGTATTACCATCCAGCAAATCCACATTCACATCAAACGTCTCCGTAGCAGTCTGCGGCATTGAAATCTCAGCCAACTCATCAGATTTAGAGAGAATGATCACGACAGTCGTACCCTTTCCTTCCTCACTTGTCAGCTCGATGATTCCACCGCTTTTCCGCACAAAATCTTTGGTCATCTGGAAGCCCAATCCAGTACCCTTCTCATTCTTGGTGCCAAGGGTGGACTCATGGGTTCCATCGCGCATCAATTCCGCCACTCGTTCAGCGGACATACCCAATCCATTATCCGTGATGGAGAGACGGACACCATCCACCTCCTCTACCGCATCTATTTGAATGGATCCGCCTTCCGGCGTGAATTTAGCGGCATTGGTCAAGACATTTCGAATGGCCGTTCCGATCATACGGGAATCGGCGAACACTTTATGCTTCACATCAAAGGTACAATTGACCGCAATGTTTTTGTCGGACATTACACCCTTCAGCAAATCCAAAACCTCTGTAATGATCTGATGAAGACTCACATTATCCATACGGCAGATCACATCGGATTGCTTACCTCTCGCCCACTCCAACAATTTCACCATAACCGATTGAAGGTTGAAAGCGGAAAGATAGGTGTCATTCAAGGTTTGCCACGTATTAGGAGAGATCTCTCGCTTCTTCACAACACCCTCCAAAGCACCCACAATGGCGAACATCGGATTCTTCAAATCATGGGCCACAACGCTGATCAAACGATCTTTCTCACGAAGCACATCCAAAAGATCCTGGTTTCGACGCTCAATGAAGGCCTGCTTCTGCTCCAGCAATTGATTGCTCTCATCCAACTCCTTGGTCCGTTCCGCCACCATTTTCGAAAGCAACTCCCGTTGTTTCACGATGGATCGGAAGCGATAAGCAAGGATACCCGCCACGATGGCGAAGCAACCGAGCACCACCAACAATGTGAACCACCAAGTCTTCCACCATGGTGGCAACACGCGGATATTCAACGTTATTATTTTAGGGTTATCCACCTCATCACGTCGATTCGCCTTCACCTCCAGCACATAATCGCCGAATGGCAAGTGGGATATTTTCACCTCTCTTTTATCTCCCAAATCCACCCATCTTCGATCCAACCCATTGATACGGTAGGAGGCGTCGATATTGTTCAATCCCGAAAAGTCAAGGACATCGAACGATATGGTGATATTCGTCTCATCATAATTCAACACCAACTCCTTCGTTTGGGAAAGAGGGACCGGCAATATTTCACTATTAGGCATCACCCGTTCTCCAAATAGGGACAAATCGGTGAAGGAGAAGTAATCCACACCAGAGCTTTCACGGATCAATGCAGGATCAAAGACCAAAAAGCCCTCCGTACTTCCGAAATAAAAACGTCCTTTGGAATCTTGATAGGCGGCACGGGAGGTAAAGTAGTTACGGTTGCGGCACCTATCATCCAACAAAACCAAATGATAATCTTTCTTGGCATAATCAAAATGCAAAATACCATTTGATCCACTGGTCCAAAAACGGCCATCCCTACCTAATAAGATAGATGAATAATGTCCACTAGGCAAGAAATCCAAGGTTTGATAAGCGGATCCGTCCGCCTCAAACCGCAGCACGCCTTGAGAACTCACCACGAACAAATTACCGGCTTCGTCACATGCGCCTTGGAACATCTGCAAAGGGTTGTGGGATTGGTTCGCGTCTATATCGGGATAGGCAGCCTTCTTCTGATTGTTCTCCCAACGCCAAACGGAACGTGAAGTGATGACCCAACGGACACCCTGTTTTGATTCCATCACATGCTCAACCCAACGATCCTCCGAAGAGATCGTCGTATCGCCTAACAAACGAACATGGTTCCAAACCGCGTCAGTAGGTGAATAATTATAGATACCATCACCCGCTAGGCCCACGCCTACCTCACCGTTTTGGAAACAACAAATCACCTTGCTGGTGCTATAAGCAAAGCCAATACCCTTAAATGGATATTGTTTGATCGCACCCGTTTCAGTGTCATACGTACATGGGACTCCTCCCCAAGAGGCCACCCAAATCTTTCCATCCGTTCCTTTCTGAAGGGAGAGCACATTATTACTAGGCAAACCATCTTCCGTTTGGATATGCTTAATGATTTTCAAATCAGGAGACAAGAGGTAACAACCGTGGCCATCCGCGCTGACCACGATATTTCCCTTACTATCCTCCACGAAAGAGGTTCCATCCACCAAAGGGAACCCAATATCCGAAGAGTGCAATGAACTGGACCCCTTCGACTCACCATAGCGCCAAAGACCGGAGTTTTGAGTACCGATCCAAATATCACCATCTTTGTCCTCGAATAGTGTATGGACCTTCTTTAACTCATCAGGGTTGATATTGATCGGCGCCTGCTTTTCAAACTTCCATTTGTCGTTTTTGCACTCGCCTCGCCACAAACCGCTTCCGCTGGTACCTAGCCATACCCTTCCCTTGGAATCCTTCAAGAGCGAGGTAATGCATTTGAATGGAGTGTCAATAACTTCGGTACGCAAAAACGAGCCATCGTCCGCCAAATATACGATACCCAAAGAGCCGATGCTCGACGAGTACAATATTCGATTGTGATCAAACCGAACCATGGAAGAGACCATTTCGTTGATATTGGAGAGGAACTCCGGGCCACAACGTTTGAATTCCGTGTTCCAAACACGGATACCGGGGAAAGAACCTATCCAAATACGTCCCCAATCATCCTCCAACAAACTACAAGAGAATATATCCTGTGTGGAATAATACGGAATACTATCCTTCTCGAAAATACCACTCTTTTCATCATAGAAATAGAGCCCGGCATTGGTGGAAAGGATGGTCCGACCACCACTAATAGGATGAATGCCCGTCACACACTTAAAGTAAGTTGTGTCAAAATCCTTCGGCGCCATATCATGGAACGAATCGGTCAATTCATCATAGGAGACCGCCAAACCATTGTTTCCGCCGAAGCAAACTTTTCCGCTCTCCATCAAAGCGGAACGGATAATGTCATTACGGAACAAAGAGGGATAATCCTCGAAGAAATATTTTTTAAAATGTACTCCGTCAAATTTATTCAAGCCATACTCCGTCGCCACCCACAGAAATCCATTTTTATCCTGTGTGATGGAATGCACATAGTTACAGCTTAGACCATCCTCCACCGTATAATGATGAAAGGTAGCCCACTCCATTGCCCTTAACGGAGAGAAAAGCATCAGGAACAGAACTATATATTTTAAAACCCGCTTGAAAACCATCATATAATATTTGTCACAAATATACAAAATATGGACGGAAGACAAATATTGTTGAAAGAATAAACTGTCACGAAAAAATAAAAAATATCCAATTTCACATAGAAGCGGTTAAAGAAAAAAAATGTAATTTCGCGGTAAGATTCTTATTTAAGAAATTAATACTAACTATAATATATCCTTTATGGTAAGAGACACAGCAATTTTCGACATCATCGAGAAAGAGCATCAACGTCAGCTTAAGGGAATTGAGCTAATCGCTTCTGAGAACTTCGTAAGCGATCAAGTGATGCAAGCAATGGGAAGTTATCTAACAAACAAGTATGCCGAGGGTTACATCGGACACCGTCACTATGGTGGTTGCGAAGTAGTCGACATGAGCGAAGGTTTGGCAATCGAGCGTCTTTGCAAGCTTTACGGAGCTGAGTACGCTAACGTACAACCTCACTCTGGAGCTCAGGCAAACGGTGCTGTCCTTCTTGCAGTCCTAAATCCTGGCGACAAGTTCATGGGCTTGGCTTTGGATCACGGAGGTCACCTTTCTCACGGATCTTTGGTAAATACATCTGGTTTGATCTACAAGCCAGTTCCTTACTACTTGAACAAAGAGACCGGTCGTGTTGACTACGACGAGATGGAGAAGACAGCAAAGGCAGAGCGTCCTAAGTTGATCATCGGTGGTGGTTCGGCTTACTCACGTGAGTGGGATTACGCACGTATGCGTAAGATTGCTGACGAGGTAGGAGCACTTTTGATGATCGATATGGCTCACCCAGCAGGTTTGATCGCCGCAGGTTTGCTTGACAACCCATTGAAATACGCTCACATTGTGACATCTACCACACACAAGACACTTCGTGGTCCTCGTGGTGGTATCATCCTCCTTGCAAAGGATTTCGATAATCCTTGGGGTAAGGTTACCAAGAAGGGCGTTATCCGCAAGATGTCTTCTATCTTGAATTCAGCAGTGTTCCCAGGTATGCAAGGTGGTCCATTGGAGCACGTGATCGCAGCTAAGGCGGTTGCATTCGGCGAGGCACTTCAACCAGAGTTCAAGACATACCAAACTCAAGTGAAGAAGAATGCCGCTGTTATGGCACAAGCATTCGTTGACAAGGGTTACGCAGTCGTTTCTGGAGGTACAGACAACCACTCTATGTTGATCGACCTTCGTCCTAAGTTCCCTGAGTTGACTGGTAAGATGGCAGAGACTGCCCTTGTTGCAGCTGACATCACTACCAACATGAACATGGTACCATTCGATACTCGTTCGGCATTCCAAACTTCTGGTCTTCGTTTCGGAACACCAGCCATCACCACTCGTGGTGCGAAGGAAGAATTGATGGTTGAGATCGTTGAGATGATCGATACCGTTCTTTCTAACCCAGAGAGCGATTCAAACATCAAGGCTGTTCGCGAGAAGGTAAACAGCATCATGGCTCAATATCCATTGTTCGCTTGGTAATTCAACAACAAATAGATATCAACAAGGAAGGCTGCTCATCCGAGCAGCCTTTTTTATTTTCAGCGCAGCATATATGCAGACCTAAAAAATCATTTCACATTCTTCCCTTGGCTCCACTCCCACAGTTTCCGATAGAACGCATGATGTGAAAGCGTAGCGGCATTACCGATAATCATCAACTTCATCTTGGCACGGGTCATCGCCACATTCATTCTTCGCAACTCCTTCAAGAACCCAATCTCCCCGTTCCCATTGGAACGCACCAAACTGATGATCACCACATCCCGCTCTTGTCCTTGGAAACCATCCACAGAATTTACTGTAATATATTTTCTAAAAGGCTTCAAGAACTTTGACTCCTTGATTAAATGTCTCAGATAATAGACCTGCGCCTTGTATGGGGAAATAATACCAAAATCTATACGTTCTTCCATCACACGATGCGGCCCCACCTTCTCAATGAACTGTGTCAAGAGAGAGAGGACCAATTCACCCTCCATCTTATTCACACGACCTGCCGTCTGTGCCACATACTCCTCCTCAAAGGAGAAATCCTCCGTATTAATCCACTCCATCGGTTCCTCGAAATCTAAAATGCCTCGGCACTTCACCTCATCAGCGGCCTTCAATTTTCCATCATAGAACCAATCGGAAGAGAAACGCATGATCTTCTCATTCATACGGTATTGAACATTGAGCAAAGAGACCACATTAGGCTTACTCTCCGCCAACTTCTCCATCAAGGTGAGGGATAGTCCCGCCCGCTCCGCTTCAAAGCATTTTATAGTCGGAGGAAGTTGTTTATGGTCACCGGCAAATATCACACGATGAGACTTGCAAATAGGGATCCAACAAGCGGCTTCCAAAGCTTGCGCCGCCTCGTCAATAAACAAAGATTGGAAAGTCCTACCATAGAGCAAACTATTCGCGGCACCCACCAAGGTACATGCCACCACCCTAGAGTCCGTAAAGAGGCTCTCTCGTATCTCATACTCCAAGGCTTCCGCCTTCTCTTTAATCGTCCTAGCCTTATCACGATTGGAACGGTATAGTTCTCGCACCGCCTTACGCATTCCCCAAAGGGTATCATACATCGGATGGGCCTCAAAACGCCTTTCGTAGGTATAAGAGAGCATCTTATCATCCACTCGGGAAGGATTGCCAATGCGAAGCACATTGACGCCCCTGTCCACCAATTGCTCGGAGATCCAATCTACCGCCATGTTACTTTGCGCACAGACAAGAACCTGGCTTTCACGACGCAATGTCTCATAAATCGCCTCAACCAAAGTGGTCGTCTTACCCGTTCCCGGAGGGCCGTGGACGATAGCCACATCCTTGGCTCGAAGGATTTGGTTAATCGCCTCCTCCTGCGAACCATTCAGCCATGGATAACGGAGGGATGAAAAGGAGAAAAAACCAGCCTCACGCTTGCCTAATAACGTTTCACGAAGATCATAGAGACGTCCATCCTTGACAGACATCACACGATCCATCGCATCAAACATCGCTTTATAACTACTTTCATCAAAACCCAATTGGACGCCTAAACGATCCATGGATTCCAAAGCGGCGACATACTCTCTGCCTGGCAAGGTAACGACAAGAGTTGTGGGCGTGGCATAGTTCACTTGCGAAGCCATTTTAATCAAACGGATCTCCTCGTTGAGAGACACGCTAAAAAATTGCACAGCCTTGCCATACTCAAAATGATCCTCCTCATCCTCCAATGGAGCATGGTGCAACTCCACCACATATTGATTCAGGGAATTATAATAGGACTTACCTACAGTCAAGGGATAACGACAAACACCGGCCGAAATCTTTTTCGGGATAGAGACGTTAGAAGATTGCACATCAAAGCTCTTCTTATCATACTCATACTCCATCCGTAGCAAGTCACGGTGTTTTTGAAGTGTCAATATAGATGAAAAGACATTTGCCATAGTGACCACAAAGATAAATATAAATAAGGAATTTGACGCCCCTAAAAAAAGAAGGCCATCCTTTCGGACAGCCTTCCTCTCAACTATAAGAATGAATTACTTAATATAGACAACTTCGACGGTTCCCTTAAAGCTGTTACCATTAATCACAGCAGTGTAGAAGTATACGCCCGGATCGGCCATCTTGCCATCCTTCGTAGTACCATCCCATCCCTTGTTGCTTTCTGCGACCTTTTGTCCATAACGGTCGAAGATCACTACTTCACGACCCTCCAAGAAGATATCGTTCAAACCATCCTTTTGGTAAGGAGTGAAGGCGGTCGGTACATGTTTAACCACATCGATGTTATACAAGTTAGAAGGAACGGCAGGACAAACACCATCACCTACGACTACATAGAACTTCGCCGAATCGGCAGGAAGGAATGTATAAGACTTGTTCAAATCGTAACTATCGGCATATAGAAGAGAATCCATCTCCTCTTCATCCACCTCCTTCAACAATTCGCCCAATTCATTATAAGTAGTATCCACAGCGTCAAATTCGCCCTTCATTTGATACCAATGATAGAAGACTGGACGGTAGTGGTTGGTATTAACTTTCAAAGTAACCTCATCACCAGCCCAACAACGTCTCAAGCCCAACGGATCGGAAGCCAAGATGATGGAATCAGGATTGAAGCGTTCGTTCATATAGAGAAGAACACTGTCACGACGGACAACCTGATAATTTCTCCAAGCGTTAAGACCCTCTTTAGAGCCTACAAATTCAAGGCTATCATCTTTTGTCTCCGCTACAATACCACACGTAGTGAACAAACTGTTATAGCTATAAGTGCGTCCACAAATGTTTTCCGCATAGTAATAAATTGGTCTTGGTTTCTCAGCATAAGCGACTGGTGCGCCATCCTCATAATCCTTACCATCCAAATACCATCCTTGTTTTACCATCTCCGCACCCATCGAATCGACACAAACACCAGTGATACTATCTAGCACCAATGGTTTCAATGAATCGTTTTCGCAGATATTGATATCCTTAGAAAGCATATTGATACGAGGGCGTTCATTGATGGTCAAGTATGCCACAGCCGTATCGGAACATTGGGTCAAAGTATCCATCACCACAAATACATAACGACCTGATTGACCAAATCTATTCAATCTAGTCTTGCTTGTCTTAATGGAGTCGTTCACCTTAGGATTTGAATGATAGAACTCATTATAGTAAGTATCCTTGTTATCACTATAAACCAAGTTCCTGTGATCTAGGTAATCACGGTAGCAATCATAAGAGAATGTACTTTGAATCTCACGGATAGCGCCACCAGCGGAACTTACCAACACCTTACCTTGAGCGAAACGAACCTTGTTTGACCACAAATCAATGTAAGAAGTATCTGAACCACAAACGGTCAAATCCGTTGTCGAAACCTTAACAATCTTTTCAGGCTCCCTTACGATAG
This sequence comes from Paludibacteraceae bacterium, assembly GCA_024401515.1. GTDB lineage: Bacteria > Bacteroidota > Bacteroidia > Bacteroidales > Paludibacteraceae > UBA1181. The sequence continues at coordinate 26,924 of JAKSKY010000016.1, forward strand.
CGGTCATCTTGATGTTCGCCTTGTTATCACACTTATCAGCGAAATAGATGTAAACATCCGTTGTCTTGTTGAGAACAGTACCGGCAGCTGGCTCTTGCCAGATTTTGATATCCTCACTCTCCGTACAACCATCCACCACATATGGGCCAACCTTATTCGTCAAATTAGGGGTAATCACAGTACAATTCTTAATATTGGAAGCTAAGACAGTGTCTCTCCAACCATCTGGTCTATTAAATACCGGAGCGACAGAGTCAACCACCATCACAACTTGAACCAACGGTGCGCTCTCATTACCACACTTATCGGTAGCCACCCAAGTACGCCAGATTGTATAGTTATTGTAATCACAAGAATGAACATCCTCGGAACGATTAGACTTAACATTCTTCGAGATGACAATCTCCTGCTCCGTAGAACAATTATCCGTCGCCTTGATCGTGACATCATTCATGTCAAGCGCAATTTGGATAAGGGAGTCTTGATCACAAGCAATCTTAACTGTATCAACCTTAGTCAAGATAATAGGAGATGTAACGTCATGGATAAGATACTCTTGGTCACAAGTAATCGTATTATTACGCACATCAGTCACCATATAAGTTCTCACCAAAGTGTAGTCACAAGGCGCCTCTCCTCTTTCGGTCTCCTCATAACGGAAGGTACCCTCTTTGTACTTCTTGATATCAGAGATAGCACCACCAGCCGCCAAGAAATCGTCCCAAGTGCGAATTGGACTCGGAATCTCACCATAACATTCGTAATTAACATTCTCCAATGGTGGACAAGTCAAGACTGGAGGAACCATATCTTGGATATTTACGATTTGACTACATACATGGTCATCTCCAAACACATAGTGGAAAGTCCAATCCACCTGAATCTTACCAATCTCATAATGGTCGGTACTATCCTTGCCATCAGAACGACGGAAATCGATGGTGGCCGCATTACAATCATCTATGGTGATCTCCGGTTTCACCAAACCAGCCAACTTCACCTCCTCGAAAGTAGCGAAGAATGAATCCAACAAGTTAACCGTAACAGTATCCTTCAACAAAGAACAATCGAACAACTCAGTCTTCACAGTTACAGACTTCTCGCAAGAGTCCTTCATCAAGCCCTTTTGGTCAATGAAAATCCAACGGATATCGGTCTTACCCAACTCGAATGGCTTGGAATCCCACTTGATTGGATTACCCGTTACAGGATCCACCTCCAACTCGCCATTTCGGCGACGTTGAACGATCGGAACAATGCTATCATCATCACACATATCGTACGCGGTTGGGAAGGTCATGTAATTCTTCAATGAATCAGCTGACAAAGAACACAATCCTGGCGTTAAAGTAACGATGATATCTTTGTCGATATCACAAGATTCCATCTTCAAAGCGACTGAGTCGATGACATTCACAAACATCATACAAGAATCTTGGTTTCCTGCCTTATCGGTGAACAACCAAACAATCTTGTGCGTTTCAGTAGGATACTTAGCGCTCTTCAGCTCTTCATTACGATATACGATAACTGAGCTATCCTTTTGCTTCACATAAGCGATTACCTCAGGGTAAAGCATTCCGTCGCAGACATCGAATACGGAGAGCTCCGGAAGATCCAAATCGTCATAAGACACTTCACATTCCAAGGTAGCGTAAACATCCTTTTCAGGATCCTTACATACAGTATCCAACAATGGAGGTGTTGTATCCACAACAGAGAGATGGGTCACACAACTATCCATATCTCCCAATCCATTGTCAAAATACCATACCAACAAGTGGTAACCACGAGGGATAGAATCAGAAACACAAGATGGAAGTTGCTCGAAGTTCGTAATCTTCAAAGCCATCTGTTGGATTGGATCCTCTGCACAAATCTCCTCTGTACCACCCACACGGTGTTGTACCTTCTTCACAGGAACGGAATCATTGTTGGTAAACACACTTTCACACTCAAGCACCAAAGTGGAATCAGTTGACTTGTATTGATCGTTCAAATACATGATACGACGTACCATAACTGGATATACGATAGTATCGTAATCCTTAGATTGGGAAGCGCTGGTTCCTAGGTTCTCATATTGATATGGCGTACCTGAACATGCATCGTATGTATACTTTGTCTCGCAGAAGTAAGAAACTTTTGCGGTTGGCACCTTGTCCAAGGTATTGATTGGCGATGGCGCCAAACAATTGTAAGGATCCACATACAATTCCTGATCATTAGGACAATCTCGTGGTTCCGGAACATTTCCGGAAGTAATGATCACCTCACGAGAACACAATACGGTATCATACTTTTGTGAATCGAAATCCAAATAATCGCTGGTGAACTCGTAATAAACGGTTGTCACACCGATTGGGAATCTATGTTTCAACAAATCATCCGGAGAAATAACAGAGTCAACAGCCGTAGCGATGACCTCACCCTTATCATCCACACAATCACCAGAGAAACGGATCTCCAACTTCACATTCGCGCAGTACATCGGATTAGCGCTTGGAATAGTAAGCAATCCAGCCAACTTATATTCCGTATCAGGATTAACGGTTGACTGAGCCTTTGCAGAAGCGTAAAGGTAAGTACGGTTAGGGTTTTTGTTCACAGAGGTTCTGATCACCTTAACCGTATCACAATCAAACATTCTCTCCGCATTCAACACAGAGACTCTGCTATGGCAGTACATCGCGTTACCGGAAGGATCGGCGAATTTCCAAAGGATAAAAGTTGTACCCACCTCATACGGATCATTCAATCCTTTTTCCATGGAATACTTGGTAAGGTCTACTTCAGGGTCGGAAGACAAATCCTTCTCAGAACGACCTGCATACTCCGCCTTCACCAAGATAAGCGTGTCAGTGAACGTCAAATCAGGAAGTACAGGAATCTCAATATCGAGATTTTCACCTGGCTTAGCCACGCAACCATCCTCTGTAGTCACCTTCACTTCATAATCCTTCACCAATTTACAATCCACCTTTACTGCGAAGGTATCCAAAATCTCCAATTGATAGCTACAAGTGGCAGTCTTGTTACATCCATCCTCGATGGTGTAAGTCACATCACCCACGCCGGCGAAGAGCGTCAACGTTGTTTTAGACTTATCATCACGTTGTTCGTTATACAAGACATAAGTGGTATCGAAACTATGGATACTCTCCTTCGCCTGATAGTGGATGGTCACATGCAAAGCAGGATCATCATCACAACTGGTCTCATACTTCGGAATAGGCAAATAAATAGTGGAATCCAACTGCCCCTCCTTCAAATAATATTTGGAAGGCTCGGACAACTGACTACAATCGATGGTTGGAGCATCTGTGGAGTGTATGTAGAAGGTATCCTTCAACTCCGCCTTACAAACACCATTGACAATCTCCAATCCTACAGGGAAAGAAGCATCCTTGGTATTACACAAAACATTCTTGTCGTAACCATCGATATGGATAACGCTATCACTTGTCATGGTGGCACCCGTCAAATTCCAAGTATAACCCATCACATCCTCCTTGTGTTGGAGAACAATGGTATCGGAAGACTTAGCCACACATATGGTATCCTCGCCTCTGTAGGTTACAAAGTTCAAACGGGATGCGTCTGGTTGGTCATACAACCAAAGGATGATACTGTCCTTACTCTCAGACGCATCATTGTATTTATGCTCCTCCTTGTTCCAAATATGGGAAGTCACATAAATCTTATATGGCTTATCAGGATCAAAAGAACCGCTCAATCGAGCACCCTGATTGACAATCATATCTACGGAAAGACTATCATCGGCCACCACCAAAGAGACCTTCGCCTCCGATTCGGATATGCCATTCGGATTCTCCATCCACCACTTGAAACCATACTTATCACCATTTTCGAGAATCCAATCCAATACGGAAAGATCCTTTAGTTTATAGTGTTCAGTATACGGGTATTCCGTAATACAGACATTTGAGTTACCATCAATGCCAGGGCCGACCGCGGCACCACAAATACGACCTCCGACGGCAAAATTCACATTGATCACGTCATCTTTAAACTCATTCTGTCCAATCTGTTTCTTGTAATTAGCTCTTACAGCATAATAGAACACACCCTTATCAATCAATTTAATGATGGCACGCTCCTTATGACCATATCTATCTAATTCATAAGAAATCTCATCAGGAAGGAATGGCACCTCCTCTAGATATTGTCCATCCTTGTACTTAACCCATTGATAGTCTGAATTACGAGGGAAACCGGCCGCATTCACAATCACAGTATCTCCCACACAGGCGATACGAGGAGCCAAACAAGCACCCGCAGCCTCAGCACTGATATAGTCGACAGCGATTGTCGCACACGGAGGCATCTGCTCAAACCAAGGATAGAAAATGTAATCACCGGAGTGGGAAGATGGCAAATCACCATAATAGACCATTTCAAAACGATAAACGGACTTTTGCTTTCCTTTCACCGTCTCGAAGTGGTGTTTCAAAGGTTCTCCAAACACGAAAGCCGCAGCACCCCAATCTTGTTCTCCACCCGCAGGATGGTTGGAGAGATTGGTTCTCTCAAAGACCAATTCATTTGTGGCATCATCATACATGGAGATATCCATTTTATCATAGGAACCCTTACCATGACCTGTTCTGGCCAACATCTTACCCATTTGGTCCACAGTACAATTATCCGGAATAATCAGATAAAAACGCATCGTGAAACGATAACTGTTGTCCACAAACTTATCATGAGGGAAGGTGATAGTGAAACACTTTCCGTTCAAATGATCCCTCACATAGAAATTATTATTGGGATTCACACCCAAAGAGTCATCAATATGGAGAGGAACCCCCAACTCGGTCTGGTTTTTAATATCGCTTCCAATACCCTCAAACAAGATTCCCTGTTCCGTAAAATACTCCTCCAAACCTTGCGGAGGAGTCGAACCCCAATCCACACTTGAGCTACCTGACTTATAGTTAAAATCAGTACCGCCATAGTAGACTCCAGTAGTAGTTTGGTGGCAATCCTTCACTTTGCAATCCGTTTGAAGACGAACGACACGGGTCTCGGTCTTTTCCGCCACCACATTCTTCGTTTCTCGATCAATCGCAGATGCCTTCACCCGCACCCACAAATCGTGTTCACCCATCTCCAATGTGTATGAAGGGGTTGTGAACACACCTCTAGGGGTCCAATTCTCCTCGTCGATGGAGGTGCTCCATTCATAAGAGAAGAAGTACTCATCCGATTCCACAACATCTTGTAACTCGAATGCCACAGGATCTTTCGGGCAGGCGAAGAAAGCACCAAAAGAAGTAAGTGACGCGCTCTCGAAAGGAGCTACTTGAGCCACTGCGGAGAACGTGATAAATAAGGAACAAAGAGAAATAGCTAATCGCTTCATTCCATTACCAACTTTAAGTATCATTTTATTTAAAATTATATTTCTCATTATCAAAAAAGTGTCAAAAAATGGTCGTCACCACATAATATACAGATATTTAAACTATATACATTTCAACTATATATATTGTTCTACTTCCAATAAGCAACGAATCTTCATTTGTGTTTTCCACCTCATTCACCATTCATCAAGAACACATACTCTAACCATATTAACTGATTGCCAATAAGTTATATCACCTAGCACAATTTCAGTTTTCGGGCACAAATCTAAACTAAATTTTTCTATTTAAGAATTTTAAACAATAAAAAATCACACAAAAAAGGCAAGAAAGCACCCGATTGTCAGAAATCAAGAGAATCGAATTATCAAAACACAATTAAATAGTCCATTATTCAACAAAAAAGGGAGACAGATAAAATCCGTCTCCCTCTAACTTTATCAAAGAATCAACATTAATCCTGCATCATCTTCTTAAACAAGTTGCGCATGTTAACCGCCTCTCCGATGATTGAGTGAAGCTCAGAGATCTTCACGCGATCTTGCTGCATAGAGTCACGATAACGCAATGTTACCGTATTATCCTCCAATGTTTGGTGGTCAACCGTGATACAGAACGGAGTACCAATCGCGTCTTGGCGACGATAGCGCTTTCCGATGGTATCCTTCTCCTCGTAAGCGCATCTGTAATCGAACTTCAAATCATTCATGATCTCAGCCGCCTTTTCAGGAAGACCATCCTTCTTCAACAATGGAAGGACAGCGCACTTAACAGGAGCCAATGCTGGTGGCAATGCCAAAACGACACGCTTGTCGCCACCCTCCAACTGCTCCTCCTTGTAAGAGCCAGCCATCACAGAGAGGAACATACGGTCCACACCGATAGAGGTCTCGATTACGTAAGGAATGTATGACTTGTTCTCCTCTGGATCGAAATATTCCAACTTCTTACCTGAGAATTGACCGTGACGGGACAAATCCCAATTGGTACGGGAGTGAATACCCTCCACCTCCTTGAAACCGAAAGGCATTTGGAACTCGATATCAGTAGCAGCGTTAGCGTAGTGAGCCAACTTATCGTGATCGTGGTAGCGATACTTCTCATCACCCAAACCGAGTGACTTGTGCCACTTCAAGCGGAAATTCTTCCAGTGCTTGAACCACTCCATCTCAGTACCTGGCTTGCAGAAGAATTGCATCTCCATCTGCTCGAACTCACGCATACGGAAGATGAATTGACGAGCGACGATCTCATTACGGAAAGCCTTACCAATTTGAGCGATACCAAAAGGAATCTTCATACGACCTGTCTTTTGAACATTCAAGAAGTTAGTGAAGATACCTTGGCAAGTCTCTGGACGAAGGTAGATAGACATTGTGTTCTCAGCAGTTGAACCCACCTCAGTCTTAAACATCAAGTTAAATTGCTTCACATCTGTCCAGTTCTTGGTGCCACTGATAGGGCAAACGATCTCCTCGTCAAGGATGATTTGCTTCAACTCATCCAAATTATTATCGTTCAATGCCTTAGCAAAACGGGCGTGAAGGGCGTCTCTCTTCTCGACATTCTCCAACACGCGAGGATTAGTCGCTTTGAACTTCTCCTCATCGAAAGCCTCACCAAACTTCTTGGCAGCCTTCTCAACCTCTTTATTGATCTTGTCATCGTACTTAGCGATTTGATCCTCGATCAAAACGTCCGCACGATAACGCTTCTTTGAATCACGGTTATCGATCAATGGATCGTTGAAAGCATCTACGTGACCGGAAGCCTTCCAAGTTGTAGGCTCCATAAAGATAGCCGCGTCAATACCCACAATGTTTTGGTGAAGAAGCGTCATGCTATCCCACCAGAACTTCTTAATGTTATTTTTCAACTCGACACCATTCTGACCATAGTCATAAACAGCACCCAATCCACCGTAAATCTCACTTGAAGGGAATACGAAGCCGTACTCTTTGCAATGAGACACTAATTGTTTGAAAACATCTTCTTGTGAAGCCATTACCTTATATAATAAAATGTACTACAATAAATCAATTATTTTAAAATCTCGACCTTCATCTTCACATCCTCCAAAGGTCTATCTCCAGGAGCGGTCTTAACGGCAGCGATCGCGTCGATCACCTCAAGTCCCTCAACAACCTCTCCGAAAACAGTATATTCATTATCCAAGAAAGGAGTACCACCCAACTTCTTATAGTCCTCTCGCATATTAGCAGGCATCTTCTTTCCGCTTTTGCCGGCGAACTCCTTGTCTATTTGGGCGATGATCTCAGCCTGTAACTTTTGAAGGCCCTCTTGGTCACGAGCCATACGAAGTTTCTTCACCTCCTCATTCCTTTGGTTAACGATTTGGTAGAAACGAGCCTCTTTCTCCTTATTGATGGACATATTCTCCATTTGATCCAACTTGGAGTCGGTCATCTTATCGCCTTGCACAATATAAAATTGGCAACCGGAAGAACGCTTCTCCGGATTCACTTGGTCACCTTGACGTGCGGCAGCCAAAGCACCCTTCTTATGATAATATTGAGGATAAACAAACTCCGCAGGGATGGTATAACCAACATCTCCAGCGCCCAATTGCTTTGAAGCAGGGGCATTCTTTGAATCAGGATCACCACCTTGGATCATAAATCCCTTGATGACACGGTGGAACAACAATCCGTCATAAAAACCCTTTTGCGCCAACTTAATAAAGTTGTCACGGTGTTGAGGCGTTTCGTTATACAGTTTAACCTTCATCTTACCATAATCAGTGGTAATCAAGACCATAGTCTCCTTATTTTCAGCATTTGCAGTCATAAATATGAGTGACATTAAAAATGAAACAATCAACCTTTTCTTCATACTCTTGAAAATTATTTCACAAAATTACTAATTATTGTTTTTCTATACAAAAATTTTTGTACTTTTGCACCGCGAAAAGCGGGATTAAAGTTGATTATAAAAATAACAATAACTAAAAATAAAAGAAAATGAATAAGGAGATTCAACCAGAGAACTATCGCGTGGTAGTATTTAAGGATTTGTCAAACGGTGACACTTTCTTCTCTCGTTCTACTGTGAACACTAAGGACACAATCGAAATCGACGGCGAGACTTACCCATTGGTAAAGCTTGAAATTTCTAGCTCATCTCACCCTTTCTTCACTGGAAAGTCTAAGATGGTCGATACTGCAGGTCGTGTTGATAAGTTCATGAGCCGTTACGGTAATCGTAAGAAATAAT
>JAKSKY010000160.1 GCA_024401515.1 Paludibacteraceae bacterium
AAATATTTTGTAGAGACGTAGCGCGCTACGTCTCTACGGGCGTGCTACGTCTCTACGGGTAAATTTAATTATTTTTTCTCGAACAAGATGAAATTACCTTGTCTATTCTCGAAGATAGGCATTTGTCTACCATTGGTAGCCTGTCTTACCTGATTGCGGATATAAAGCTCCAAAGCGTCGAGGGTAATGTTGCCCTCCTCGTCGACAGCCTTACCTTTGATACCCTCCAACAAGGCTTTGGTGAAGATACCGTTCTCCCATTGCTCCGACTCGTTGGATTTTTGAGCCTCTGTGCTGGAGTAAAATCCGATGATATCAGGCTCAGCCATTGAGAAGGTCTCGGCGGTTGATTTCACACCATACATGGAACCTGAGTGGCAGGCATCCATAAAGATGATGATGCGGCACTTTCTATCCTTCAATCTCTTGAGGGCGCTTCGGATGATATCGAAGTCTACCGCTGAAGCGAATAGGTCGTTGCTCTCAGCGTTGCATGAGAGGAAGTAGGTCTCCGCACCCTCCTTCGCACCGTGTCCGGAGAAGAAGAGGAGAATCACATCGCCTTGGTTGGCGTTGTTCACCAAGTTGGACAATCCCTTCTTGATATTCTTGTCGGTAGCGGCCTTGTCTTGAACCAAGTTCGCTGTCTTCAAAGATTGATATTGGGATAGGTTACAAGTCTTTACTGTATTCAAGAAGTCAGCTGCATCCTTAGCGGCGTGTTGCAACTTAAGGTCGGCTTGATCGTAGTCGCTGACACCGACTGCGAAGACGTGCAAAGCTGGCTTGGGACGATCGCCGCGGTAGTGAAGCAATACAACGGCAGGATCACTGTTTTGACCTCTGTTGTCCTTGGCGATCAATTGCACGCGGCAATCGCTTACGCGAGGCAAGGTCAAGGTGATTTGCTTTCCGACACGTTTCACGCCTTTGGTACGAGGTTGAAGTTCACCGTTGATGTAGGCGATGATCTCAGGTTCGCTACCATCGTGGGTGGATGTCTCATAGGTGAAGGTCACCTCAGGGGATGAATATTGAGATCCATTCTTAGGAGACAAGATCTTGATGGTTGGGGCGCCTTCGGAAACATGGGTCACCGTTGGTGTCGGTTCAGGCTTTGTCTCTGGTTTGCTTGGCGTGACAGGGGCGGAAACTGGTTCCTCCCTCTTTTGAGGCTCTTGAGCGGCTAGGTTCGGAGTTTTATAGGTGAAAGACTCCAAGTTTGGAACCTGTGCGGCTGGAATACGACCTTTAGGGTTGTTATTTTGCCATTTTTGCGCAGCTGCCTTTGCGGCGTTCATATCAGTGAATGTAGGCTTAACGACGAAGTTACCCGCACGGTCGATAGCGGCCCATTTACCTTTGTATTTTACTACCGCATAGTTGCATGTTGAGCTGAATATGGCGGTCTTGTCCACATTCTCGAATACTGGCTTCATCGCCCAATTACCCAAGTAGTTGACGAAACCGATTTTCTTAATGCCAGCCTTAAGTCCGATGTAAAGCGTCTCACCTAGTGGAGCGTTGGCTTCCCACTCCTTGACGGCCTTGCGAACCTCCTCTTTGGAGTTGAAATATGGGTTGATGACCATGACACCTTCACGGTCCACCGCACCCCATTGCTTATCCAACTTTACGATGGTGTAATTCTTTCCGGTGTTGAAGCTTACCTCTTTGTCCACCTCTTCATAGATAGGTCTGAAGTACATTTCACCAGTGTAGTCAACAAAGCCCCATTTGTTATAAGCCTCGTCAAGGATAGGGACGAGAAATACATTTCTGTCTCCTCCTTTAACTGCCAATTTAGCGGCGTATGCGGCCATTACCTTAGTGGCGAAAACGGGTTTGGTGTAATATTTTCCTGTGGCATCCACCGCACCCCATTTGCCTTTTAGTTGGACAACTGCGTATTTGCGTCCGGTAAACGCGTTCTGTTTGTCGTAGTCGTCATAAAGGGGTTGGACGACCCAGTTAGTACCTACTTTAAAACCCCATTTGCCGGTCTTCATATTTACGGCAGGCTGTTGTGCTGTCATAGATGCGATGGTGATGACCAGCATACATAATGTCAATAAATACTTTTTCATTTTATTTATCTATTTTCTGTGTTTTCAACTATTTGTTGTTCTAATGTTTTCTTAGAATTATTCTTTTTCAACTTCTTATCAATTTTGAAGTAGATGAAATAGAAAATCTCCGCCGCATAACCGGCCAATCCTGTCCCTACTAACGCATAGGAGAGAGAGATGTTGTATTGTTTCACTAAGAATACATATCCACCGAAGAAAGCTAGTCCCAGCATCATGATGATCTGCAAGGAGGTGGATAGAAATCCTGAAACATCGTTGTACTTCTCGTTGATCCAGCAGTAGATGATGCAGTAGAGAAGTGTGTAGAGGAAGCCGAGTAAAAGACTCATCTCTTCCGACATGAGTGTTATTAATCTTCCTGGCATGGTGAGTGTGGCGATGGAATAGCCATGGATAGTGGTTCCGCAAATGCGTCTAGAACCATTGATGACGATAGGAATATTATGGAAATCCCGCAAATCCTGGAAATCTCCCACCAAGACCACCTTGTCCTTGAAATCCTCTTCAAAGAATTCGTCGTAGATGTGGATCTTTTCGAACATGGTTTGTTTGTAGTGGATGAGTTCCTCGTTGTCCGCTCTCTTTTCCCACATCTCGTAAGTTTCAGGGTAGGCCATCTTCACGATTTCGTGAACGAATGTGCTGAGTGTCGTGT
>JAKSKY010000161.1 GCA_024401515.1 Paludibacteraceae bacterium
AACGCAAATAATAGTCAATGCGTATATGTTAATATTTTAGTTTACTTAATTTCTGTTTTCTTCTATGCCAATGGCAAGGACATATCTGTTGTAATTAATATTTTAAGTTAATACTATTTCATTCTATTTATTTTTCAGCAAAACACAGCTTTCTCCACCTCATTCTTCAAGAAAGAAGCAACGTAGCCTACACTCTGGAAATAGAAGTTGGTTTTGGTGTCTTGAAGACGTTCGAAAGTTTCGGAGGTGTAAAGGATGTCAAGCGCTTCGCGCGGAGAGTAACCGTATGTCTCCATCAGCCAATCAGCCAATTCAACCGTCAGTTCTTCCTTCAACGTCTGTATCTGCTGTTCGTTCAATCGTGTCATAAGACTTTGAGTGTTTTAAGGGCACGTTCCGTGCCGAAGAAATATTGGAAGGTTATGCCTTTGGCGTATTTGAGTTCTTCGATTAATCCGGGCAGTGTGATTACACCACCCCAATAGCGCCGCAACTGATAGTTGACACCATCATCTGCAATCGGCCCATAGACAACATCATAGTCGTGCGAAGGTTGAGCAATATTGCGGTCTCGATTCATAAGCACAAACTCTGCCCATTCCACACTATAGCCACAAAAAACCTTAACCTTCAGTTCGTCCGAAGTCATAAGTGATTCATCAAAGAGAAACTCATTGACAACGGGAACTCCCACTTTCATCTGATTAACTTTGGAAAGTGCCTGCTCTTTGGCCTGCTGCTCATCTGCAGACAAATAAAATCCTTGACCAAAATCCTTAAATGGTTTTGAAAAACTGAGATCAGGGGCCGTAACCCGCATATTTGAACCATGATACAGTTTCATTGCAGCTTTCCTCCATTGTGTCTACACACCTCAGATACCACATCGACAGCATCATCGAATGAGTATGTATGTAGGACGTTATAGTGATTATACAGATGGTCAAGACCTTTGAATCTGCTGAGGTATGCGTATGCCTGACGTGGCATGATGCCATATCTCGCAGCAAACTCGCTGACGAGAGCCACTACATAGCCTACTCTGTTATGTTCTTCTCTTGACATAATATTCTCTTTATTCCACTTGCAATGACACTGATATTTGTTTTAATAGTCAATGCACATATGATTTTCCCTGTCCACAAATATACAAAAAAAGAGTTTTCAAAAGACAATGTTAGGGAATCAATCACACATCATCAACGCCCCCGTCTCTCCCTTCTCTTTTCCCGTCGTTCGCGACGTTGCTCCTTGCGGGAGACTTTCGCACCCGTGCTATCGACCACCTCGTCTCTACCGAAAAGTCTTCGGAAGAAACCTCTCACAGCAGATTCGCCTCCGCCATTACGCTCCTCCTCCAATTCCTCCTCGATCGCCTTACAATCGTAGTTGCGATTGATCTTCTCCTTAGGGCCACCAAATCTGCCTCCATAGGAGATCAATTTCTTATCATTCAAGACCTTCTCCAAGAAAGAACCCACAATCGGCAAAGCGGCTCGGCTGCCTTGGCCCAAATCGCCATTTCTGAAATGGATGCTTCGATACTCTCCACCCACCCATGCGCCGGTCACCAAGTTTGGTGTGATATTCATATACCAAGCGTCTGAATAGTTGGCGGAAGTTCCTGTCTTTCCTCCGAAATCAGTGTTGCCATGGATCTTATACTTCCACAAACCTTGAGAAGTACCACGTTCGTCACGCAATCCCTCCTGCAACATATCACGCACCAAGAAAGCGGTCTCATAATCCAAAACACGCTCCTTCTTCACCTTCGATTCGTAGATTACCTTACCATTCTTATCCTCAATACGGCTCACTAAAATCGGAGAATGTAACATTCCACCATCCGCTATCACGGAATAGGCCGTCGCCAACTCCACCAAAGAGACATCCTCTGTTCCCAAGCAGATAGAAGGGATCGGACGCACCGGACTCTCAATACCCATCAAATGGGCCGTCTCCACAATCTTCTCCGGCGTCACCTCCTGGGCCACCTGCACCGCCACACTATTCACGGAACGGGCCAAAGCGGTCTTCAAGGTCATCGGTTCATTGGAGAAAACACCGCTTGCGTTCTGCGGCGTCCATGGTTTCATCTCACCATCCTCCTCGGTCATCCATGTCACCGTGGTATCCACTCTGGTGTCGCAACTGCACATTCCCTGACGCAATGCCTCCGTATAGACAAAAAGTTTAAAAGTGGAACCTGGTTGACGTTTAGCCGTCACCTTGTCATATTGCCAATAGTGGAAATCAACATCTCCCACCCAAGCCTTCACCGCTCCGGTATGAGGATCCATGGCGATAAATCCGCAGTGAAGGAACTTTAAGATATGCGCCAAAGAGTCGCGTGTGCTCATCACCGTATCCGTAATGCCTCGGTTATAATCGAAGATACGCATCTTATGCGGCTCATTCAATGCTTGAGAGATAGAGGCCTCATCATCCTTGTATTTTTTCTTCAACCCCTTATAGGCACTTGTCTTCTTCAACATATCGTCAATGAATCCTTTGATCTCATGTTGCTTTTGGTCACGCCAAGGATTCTCTTTGCCCCAATGTTTATTGAATTGTCCCTGCAGTTCACCCATTTGCTTCTTCACAGCGGCCTCCGCATAATGTTGCATACGGGAATTGACGGTTGTGTAAATCTTCAA
>JAKSKY010000162.1 GCA_024401515.1 Paludibacteraceae bacterium
TTAAAAATCACTAACTTCGCGGCTCATTTATAGATAATTAATTTAAAAACTATTGTAGCCGTTATGAAAGCATCACTTTCGGATGTTTTTGCTCCAAAACTTTTCTCCTCGATGAAGGGGTATAACAAGGAGCGTTTTATGACAGATTTGATGGCGGGTATCATTGTGGGTATTGTGGCCATTCCGTTGGCCATCGCATTTGGTATCGCCTCTGGTGTGGGCCCGACAGAGGGTCTTTTGACTGCGATCATCGCAGGTTTTTTGGTCTCTTTCTTCGGAGGTACGAAGGTGCAGATCGGAGGTCCTACGGGTGCGTTCATCGTAATCATCTATGGAATTATCCAACAGTATGGTTTGAGTGGATTGACCATCGCCACCATTATGGCGGGTGTGCTTTTGATTTTCATGGGTCTCTTCCACTTGGGTAGTGTCATCAAGTTCGTCCCATATCCGGTTATCGTAGGTTTTACCGGTGGTATCGCCTTGACGATCTTCTCTACGCAAATGAATGATTTGTTCGGTTTAGGTATTGAGAAGGTTCCTGCTAACTTCATCCAAAAGTGGATTTGCTACTTTCAAAACTTTGACCACATCAATTTCTGGGCGTTGGGTGTCGGCGTGATGAGTTTGTTGCTCATTATCTTCACCCCTAAGTTTTCGAAGAAGATTCCTGGTTCTTTGGTCGCTATCGTGGTGATGACTGTGGTTTGCTATGTTTTGAAGGCTTATTGTGGTGTGGATAGCATCCAAACCATCGGAGATTTGTATGAGTTGCCGCAAGGTGTTCCTGCTCCTCATTTGCCAGAAATGCAATTGGCGGAGGACGAAAGCTTCTTCCAATTGGTACGCACTTTGTTTCCTGCCGCGTTCACCATCGCAATGTTGGGCGCCATCGAGTCTTTGCTTTCCGCTATGGTGGCGGATGGTGTGATCGGTGACAAGCACGATTCCAACACAGAGTTGATCGGACAAGGTATCGCCAATGTGGTGGTTCCTTTCTTCGGTGGTATTCCTGCCACTGGTGCCATCGCCCGTACCATGACCAATATCAACAATGGTGGCCGTACTCCAATCGCCGGTATCATCCATGCGATCGTTCTTTTATTGGTGCTTTTGTTCTTGGGCCAATTGGTGGGATATATTCCAATGCCATGCTTGGCGGGTGTATTGATCATCGTCTCCTACAATATGAGCGGATGGCGTTCGTTCGTCTCTTTGTCTAAGGCTCCTAAGTCTGATTTCTCTGTTTTGGTCGTCACATTCGTTTTGACTGTCATCTTCGACTTGACTGTCGCTATCGAGATCGGATTGCTTTTGGCTGTCTTGTTGTTCATGCGTCGTGTCAACGAGTCTTCTATCATTCGTGTGTTCCATGACGAGATCGATCCGGGAGAGAATTTGGACGTTACCGTTCATGAGGAGAAATTGCATATTCCTGACGGTGTGGGTGTGTATGAGATCGACGGCCCTTACTTTTTCGGTATCGCTAATAAGTTTGATGAGATCATGTCTGAGGTGGCCGAGGCGCCTAAGGTTCGTGTCATCCGTATGCGTAAGGTTCCGTTCATCGATTCAACAGGTTTGCACAACTTGGAGAACCTGTGTGTGCAATCGCAACGTGCTAACATAAAGGTGGTCCTCTCTGGTGTCAACAAGCATGTCCGTTCCATGTTGTTGAAGGCTAAGTTCGATGCCTTGATTGGCGAGGAGAACATCTGCTCCAACATCAATGAGGCTTTGGAGAAGGCTGGCAGCTATGTGAAAGAATAATGACAAGGGCACCTTCCGGTTGCCCTTCTGAAATATGGGAAAGGTGGTACATGTCAGTGTGCCACCTTTTTTGTTTCAGGATCTTATAATTCGGTAAGTAAGAATCCCATGTAGAAAGGAAGAGTTAATAATGGACCATTGCGCCCCACATTGTAGTCTCCTAGTTTCAAGGCGTGATAGGCGTGATACTTTTCGGGGTGTTTTAGTAAAGTTTGCATGGACTTGGCATTGCCTGTGCGAGCTTTGCATTTTTACTACCGAAGAGTTGATGCGATTATGGAATTTTAACGAATAAATATTAAATTTGTAAGGGATAAGCAGAATGAGTATTCTCTGCATCATTTGTCTTGCAAAAAAATGAGGAAAAATCTTTATTTCCATTGGAAAATATTGAATTTTTTTAGAAGAAAACAGGTGGAAATTGTTGTAAATCAGTCAAATATGACTTATAGGATTTAACATACAAGAAATTATATAACTTTAAAACTTGGGACCTTCCTATATCATTTCCCTTCATGTTTATTTGTCTAAAAGTACAAAT
>JAKSKY010000163.1 GCA_024401515.1 Paludibacteraceae bacterium
AGGTATAGGTAGTTCAGACTACCATCTGTGAAATAACTTTTTACGAGTTCGTGCAATAGGTCGACGATACTCTTCAATAGGTGTGCGGCGATCGCACAGAAAAAACCAGTCAATAGGCTGAGGAAGATAATGAAGTGTCTTTCACTGACATTCTTCTCTCTCCATCTCAATATTTTGATGAAATATTCTTCTAACATCTTTCAATAATCTCTATCCAAAACGAACTGCTAAATTACTAAAAAAGCTGTGTTTCGTACCTCTATTTAAGAATTTCATAAAAAAAATTTTTTTTAGGGTGAATGGATGGTTTGTTTTTATTAATTTTACAAAATTTGATTTCCTTCGTATATTCGCCCTAATATGGCGCTATGGATGGGGGAGTCCTTGGACAGAGAAAAAGAAAAATAAAATATATATAATGATTAACAGATGGAATTTTGTTCCTCTATCGCAAGAACAAGAACAGCAAAAGATGGAATTGGCTGAGGCTTTGGGAATTAGCCCTGTCCTTTGCCAGTTGTTGGTTCAAAGAGGAATAACAAACTTTGCCCAGGCGAAGAGCTTTTTTCGCCCGCAGTTGACCGATCTGCACGATCCCTTCTTGATGAATGACATGGAGAAGGCGGTGGATCGTTTGAACCGCGCCATAGGCAACAAGGAACGTATCTTGGTATACGGCGATTATGATGTGGACGGCATCACGGCGGTGGCGCTAGTCTACAAGTTTATCAAACAATTCTACTCCAACGTGGATTTCTACATTCCGGACCGTTATACGGAAGGGTATGGTATCTCCTATAAGGGAATCGATTATGCGGTGGAGAACAAAATTAAGTTGGTGATCGCTTTGGACTGCGGTATCAAGGCGGTCGAGAAGGTGGAACACGCCAATAGTTTGGGTGTGGATTTCATCATTTGCGACCACCATACCCCAGACGACCGTTTGCCGAACGCGGTGGCGGTTTTGGACTCAAAGCGTGCGGACAACACCTATCCGGACGTGAATTTGTCAGGTTGTGGTGTGGGCTTTAAATTCATGCAGGCTTTCGCCTCTAACAATGGTATCCCTTTTGATAAGTTGGAACCCATGTTGGATTTCTTGGCGGTGAGCATCGCTTCGGATATCGTGCCAATCAACGGAGAGAACCGTATCTTGGCCTATTATGGATTGAAACAGTTGAACTCTAACCCAAGCTTGGGTATGAAGAGTATCATCGATGTTTGTGGATTGGCCGATAAGGAGATCACCATCAGTGATATCGTCTTTAAGATCGGACCTCGCTTGAATGCGTCGGGTCGTGTGCAATCCGCTCGTGAGGCGGTTGAGTTGTTGATTTCCAAGGATTTGAATTTCGCGAAGGCGAAAAGTGGTGATATCGACCAATATAATAATACTCGTAAGGACTTGGACAAGAGCATCACCGATGAGGCGAAGGATGAGCTGGAGAACTTGGAGGGATTGGACGATTGTAGCTCCATTGTGATTTACAACGCCAGTTGGAACAAGGGTGTGATTGGTATCGTGGCTTCCCGATTGACGGAGTTGTACTACAAGCCAACCATCGTTTTGACCCATTCCAACGGATTCGCGACTGGTTCAGGTCGCTCCGTGCAAGGATTTGATATCTACAAGGCGATAGAGTCTTGCCGTGATTTGTTGGAGAACTTCGGTGGCCACATGTATGCGGTGGGATTGTCCATGCGTGAGGAGAATGTCCCTGAATTCAAGC
>JAKSKY010000164.1 GCA_024401515.1 Paludibacteraceae bacterium
CTCGAAAGCGGATGCAAAAGTACTGCGTTTCGCGTTACCCTCCAAATGTTTTCGCGTGTTTTTTGCATGATTTTTTACATTGCACTGATTATCAGCGAGAAAAATTTTAGCACTGTTTATTTAATAGACATAAAAAGGGCCGTTCTCTAAAGAAAACGGCCCTTATATTCTCACGAAGGACTACAAAACATCCAATATGGCCTTCGCAAAATCGGACAAAGTCGTATCCCTTGCACCCATCACAAGGACAACATCCCCCTCCTTGACATGTTCCTTCAAATACGGCAACATCTCTTTCCTATCCGCAAAATAGAGAACTTGATTGCTTGTCTTCTCGATTTCTCGTACCACATCCGCCGTCGTCACTTCGCGGTTAACGGTTCCTCCCGCATAATAAACATCAGAAAGAACAAAGTAGTCTTCTGGACGCAGCGCCTGAACCACTTCACACTCCAATTCCCGATGCATGAACTTTAAAGGACCAAAACCATGAGGTTGGAACCAAGCGAACAAACGCTTGCCTACCGTCTGACAAGCTCTAATCGCACAAACAACCTCTGCCGGGTTGTGAGCGAAATCATCAATTACCGTTACTCCGTTTTTCAGACCCGTCAATTGCGTTCTACGATATATTCCTCTATACTCACCCAAAGAACGCACGCAATTTTCCAAAGAGACACCCACTGCGCAGCAGCATGCGATCGCCGCCAATGCGTTCTCCATATTATGATGACCAATAACAGGCATCTTCACGGGAACACCATTACATTCAAACGATATGGAGAATCCTTCCTGTCTAAAGTTCGCGCCAACAAAACCGCAATCCGCTTCCAATCCGAAATCGTATGATTTATTCACAGACAGAGCCTTACTCTTCGGATGACTTTGGTTCACAATGAAACGATCCGTGGTGTGGCTACGGAAAGTCTTGAACAATTCAGTTAACTCATCGTACTCCTTATGGTCTCTATCCATATTCAAAAGAAGCGCGATTTCGGACGTGTAGTTTACAATGGAACCATCCGATTCATCCGCCTCAATCACCAACCAATCGCTCTTTCCCACCCAAGCGTTACCAGGTAAGCCCTTCTCCTGTAAAGAGGTCAAACCAGCTCCACTCATGATAGATGGAGAGACTCCATTCTGCTCCAAAATATGGAAGATCATTGCGGTTGTAGTTGATTTACCAGAGGTTCCACCCACCGCTATAGTCCTTTTGGTTCTTGAAATAGAGGCCAAAAGTTCCGATCTTTTCACAATTGGAATGTTCAACTGCAAAGCCTTTTGATATTCCACATTACTCTCTTCTATGGCAGTCGACACCACCAAAACATCCACGTCAGAAGTAACTCCAGACGCATCCTGGAAGAAACAGCGGATGCCCTGCTTTTCGAATTGCTCTTGAATCAACATTTTATGTTGTTCATTGAACAAGCGGTCGCTTCCCGAAACCTCTTTACCTATACCACGCAAATACTGTGCGATAGCACTCATTCCCGTACCTGCAATACCCACAAAAAAGAAATGTTGGTGGGATTGAAAGTCATATTGATTATTCATCACAAATTATCCATTTATATTTTAACGCAATATTACAAATAAATTAGATAGGAAGCTTCAC
>JAKSKY010000017.1 GCA_024401515.1 Paludibacteraceae bacterium
TCGCTGTTGTGGGTGCGGTTGCCATTGTGGTGGGTATGGTGATGGCGGAGTATCGGTCAAGGTAGAATCTAGAGGGGAGTTGAAAAGGTATCAACCCATAATCAAGGTATTGTTCGAAAAAAATGGATTTACCTCGCATGAAGCAAGGCAAATCCCGTAATGATTTTTTTACTGTCTAATAATTCATTCCAGCTGATCCAAAGAGGGCGGCAATGAAACCGGCGCCTGTGATAAAGAAGGAAATCATCATGATAACAAGTCCTAACATTGCTAAAACTGCGACGAATCTCCAATATCCGTTCATAGACTTCATGGCAAGTTCCATCTGTTTTGAATCGTTATTCTTCAAACCAAGCTTTGCTTGAGAGCTGAATTTAAGCAAGCGGCGAATTGGAATCAACGTGATCAAGGTAATCACTACCAATAAGCATGTTATGCCCATTGTGATGGCATTAATTTCACCTGACTTTAGGATGCTAAATAGAGGGAATCCAACGCCAAGGATCAAACTGATTAATCCGAATATAGCCAAGAACCTTGTCCATGAACACATCTCTCTCACCTGTTTTCTGGCTTCTCTTGTGTATATCAATTCTAAGGCCAAATTACCTTGTGGCGCTTGTGGTGGAACAGCTGCTCCTTGGTTAACATTGTTTTGATTCTCTACGGAAACATTTAGGTTGTTTAAATCTGACATAATTTTAAGTTTTAATGATTAATGTTGAATCAAAATTAGTATCTATTTCTCAATTAGGCAATATCGATGGTTCCATACTCGTCTAAACTTGCGGATTTATGGACGAATGGCCGAAATTTGTGTACAATCACTTAATCCATAAAAAAAGGGTTGCCATTAGACAACCCTTTCTATCCGTAATTTCACGTAATTTTATGATTACATTTCTCCGTATGGTAACATAGCCAACATTTCAGCCGCTTTGTCCAATGCTTGCTTCAAAGGCTTCTCCACCATCATTTTAATCATCATGTTGATATCCGCTTTGACAGTCAATTTCATACGGGTGTCATTCTCTGAGACCGATTTCAATTGAATCCAAAGGTTAAAGCTGATTGGAGATTGGTCTGAACCGAATTTAATCGTTTTGTTGGGCTCTCTTTCAATGATTTTGATGCTAACAGGACCAATGGGTGCTCCCGCGATCTCAAAAGTGCAGGTGTCCCTGTCGAAGGTCATGCTCTTCACCTTGTCTTGGGGGAGTCTGTCTTTGACACGCTCCAAGTTGTTGAGGTCGGAAAGGATACTGAAAATCTTCTCGTCGCTGAAAGAGGACTTGGTGATAATGCTTTCTACTGTCATATCGCTATGGTTTATTTGCCCCAAGTGTCTGGGCTCTTACGCCACTCCTTCAATGTCGCCAACTCGCTCTCTCCGATGACCTTCTTCTCCAAAAGGTGTTGAAGAACTGCCTCATAGTTTGAAAGGGTAGTCAATTCCACCTTAGCTGCGGCGAATTGTTCAGTTGCCAAAGGGAAACCATATGTAAAGATAGCGACCATACCCATCACCTCAGCACCAGCCTCGCGGAGTGCGTTCACAGCCTTCAAGCTGCTACCGCCGGTGGAGATCAAATCCTCTACAACCACAACCTTTTGTCCGGCCTTCAATTCACCTTCGATCAAGTTACCCATTCCGTGGTCTTTTGCAGCGGAACGAACATATACGAATGGCTTGCCAAGCAAATCAGCTACAAGCGCACCTTGTGCGATGGCGCCTGTCGCAACACCTGCCACAACATCCGCATCGTTGTATTTCTCACGAACGATATTTGCCAACTCCTCCTTGATGAGGGTACGAATCTCTGGGTATGCCAATGTCTTGCGGTTATCGCAGTAGATTGGAGACTTCCATCCGGATGCCCAAGTGAATGGGTTAGATGGTTGAAGTTTTACAGCCTTGATGCCGAGCAACTTTTCGGCTACTAGATTTTGAACATTGCTCATAATCGTATTTTTTTAGTTTTATTATTGTCTAATTTACTTCTTCAAATATGCTTGGGCGAACTCCGGTGTAATGTAGTTGTCCACTGTGGTGCAGACAAAGGATGAGAAATCGATCGCGCAACGGGCGATGCTATTCCATCTCTCTTCTGAGATTCCCGCCTTGAGTTCATCTAAAGTGACGTTCTCTTTGATAAGACCGTAAATCACACCCGCATTGAAGTTGTCTCCCGCACCTACGGTGCTGACTGGGGTGATGACGTTGCCTTGGTATTGTTTGCTGAAATTGTTGCCGAATACATGGGCACCCTTCGCTCCTTCCGTATAGATGAAGTTCTTTGAGTAGAAGCTGATGTGGTCGTGATAGATCTGTTCGGCGCCTTCTTCTCCGTAGATGTTCAAGAAATCCTCGTCGGAACCCTTGATGATATCCGCGTATTCGAAGTTGTCCAAAATGGTTGGCATCAAGTGACGCACATCGTTGATATGTGATTTGCGGAAGTTTACGTCGTAGTAGATGATCGCCTTCTTCTCTTGCGCATAATCTAATAGATCGACTAATTTGTCGTGGAGCACTGGGTTCAATGCGTAATAAGATCCGATCACCAAGATGTCGTCCGCATTGATTTCAGGCATGATGTAATCCAATCTGTCGGATGGATAATCTTTGTAGAAGAGATAGTCCGCATTTTGCTTGTCATCCAAAAAGGCTAGCGCCAAAGGTGTTTTCCCCTTGTCGAATGAGTAGATATAATCGGTTTTTACTTGGTTGGCATCAAGGAAGTCCTTGATGATCATACCGATTTTGTCATTCCCGATTTCGCTGATGAAAGCGGGTTCCAAGCCTAATCTTCCGAGGGATATAAGCGCATTGTAGACCGATCCGCCTGGCTTTGCGCCGATGGGTTGGTTATCTTTAAAAAGAATGTCGAAGACGGTTTCTCCGATGCCTATTATTCTTCTCATTGTTCTTAGTTTTGATAGTTCAAATCGTCAGCGGTCAATTTGTTGAGAACGCCTTTCCAAATGATATTGGATACGCCAGTTGTGGTGTTTCCACCCACAAATACGATTTCTCCCTCTTGAGAAAGGACGAATACACCTGGTTGTGAGAGGGTCGCGTTTTCTCCATTCAAATCTTTGTGCCAATCATGGCTCCATGAAGCGCCGCAGTTTTGTGAAGAGTAGCATAAAGTGGAATGTGTTCCATCCGCTAGTTCTCCACCAACGATTCCTAACATATTCTCATATTGGAACAAGATAGGGTTCGTTAAGGCAGGAATCGTTCCATCCGCTTGTTGAAGGACACGTGCGTTACCTTTACTGTCAATACTCCATACAGTACCGTTGCCATTTTGGGTCGCATAGATATAACCTAGTGAGGTATAACCGGATGTTGAGGTGAAGGAGATTAAGTTTTCGGTTGGGAAGTCGCTAGGAAGAAGACTCTTCTTTTGGAAATCTCCTGCCGCTTTGGTATAAAGTGCGAATCCTTCTCCCTCTTGGCTGATGGCCCAAATCTTATCACCGATCGTAAATAGAATCTTTTCGATTTTCACAGTTGATGTGAATGGTGAGAAGGTTAGGGTGTTTAGATCCGCGGCATAAACCTCTCCGGTTGTGTTTTGAACGTAGATGGAATCTCCTAGAATAGCGGAAGATCCCCAATTCGCATTGACTATGTTGAGGCTTGTCTCAGTCCATTGTTTCAAGTCGGAGGAGCTCATAAGATGGCTAGCACCCGCTTCGTCAGCGAAGAACCATAGTTTCTTTTTGTTGAAGGTGCAAGATTGTTGGGATACGACTTTGTTATTGTTGTCGATTGTACCCATCTTATGCCAAGTGAGGGCTGCGACGTCATAATTGTGCACCCTTACTTCAATGGTATATTTCTTTTGGTTTGATCCATCCTCTGATGTGCAGAGAATCTCAACCGGTTGGTTGAAGTTGATAGGGGATCCATTTTTGAATAACACCCATTGGTCTCCTCGTTTCACTTGCACGGTAGGAGTGGATGTATATCCGTAAAATCTCGTGATGGCGTTTGTGAGGTCTGTGCCCACGTTCAACGAGTCATAATTGTAAATGATTTGGTCTAAATCGTTAACGACAAAATCAGATGTGATGTTATTGATTCGCATACTTCTGATGCGAGGGTCATCCAAATTTTTGTAAGCCAAGGTGGTGTCCTCTTCATCTCCACAAGATGCGAAAAGCGTAGTCATCGCAATCATGGAATATAGCACCGATTTGAATACTTGATGTTTCATGTAATATTCTTTTGAATGCAAATTTAAAAAAATTCTATGAAAAAATCATCCTAAGACGTAATTGTGCGCAGCCATCCAACCATAGTATCTTAATGATTTTCCTAGCAACATAAAGAGGAAAACCAACCATGGATTACTTCTTAGGTAACCCAAGGAAACCACTATGATGCTACCGATGATCGGCACAAATCCGAAAAAGGCGAAAATGGCTCCTTTGTGCCGTAATTTCTCACTCCATTGCAGGACTTTCTCCTCTTTGACGTTGAATTTCCTTTCCAGTAAATCCATCTTTCCCAGACGTCCTAACCAATAGCAGGTCATTCCTCCTAATACATTTCCTATGGTTGCGGCGATAAGGCACTGGAGTGGATCGGCGCCTGAGACCAAAAGGCCTGAGAAAACCACCTCAGAACAGAAGGGGAGGATGGATCCCGCTAGGAATGCCACTAAAAACAGACCCCAATAACCATAGTTGATAAGGAAATCAGTCATCTTCTATATAAGATTCGGTTGAATGAAGAATAGGAGTGAACTTACCGCAAAGATAGCCATCAAAATTTTAGATAATAGTGACCATTCCAACGAGAAATATTGTCCTATGATATACCCACAGAAGAATAGGCAAGTGGGAAAGATGAGCGGCGCGTTGCTTGGATTCATCAACATGATGACGATTGTCGCGAAGAAACAGGCGATTAGGAATACAACCTCTTCTCTGCTTCGTACGTTTTGGCTGGAACGGATGCGGAGGAAGTGGGAGAATGAGATGAGGAATAATGTGGCGATAATGCCGATGTATATGAGCTTCTCATAACCATCCCCATCCAGTAATGTTCCATCGTAATTGAACCATTGGCTCCAATAATTTGTCCAAGCGTCGATGTCACCTAGTGCGAAAACGATAAGAATACAATAAAAGTAGGGTAGTGCTATGCCGGTGAGAAACGCGAAGAACAATCGGATGTTCAAGTTGTGGCATCGATATAGAAGGATTAGGAATGGAATCGTCAAAACAATGGTTTGGGTGGCGAATAGGGTGACGATGGATAGAACCAATCCCACGTCAAACGCTCTTTTGATGTATTTCTCAGGATTTCCCTCTACCAACTTAAATGAACTATTCACATAGAGCACGACGCACAATGTGATGATCCATGCGGTAGTAAATCCATGCGGACGCATGAGCAGTGATGTGGAAATTGAGAAAATTAGTGCCGGCAGCACTGTCCTGACATTGATGAAAGCGAATGAATCGTTCAAGCTGATCATGCAATAGGCTGTGATGACCAGGCAGATAAGGGCGCCGATACGACATGCCAAACCATCGAATGGAACATATCCATTCAATAAATGGGCGAGTGGAGAATCGCCAAAAATGATGGATTCTCCACTCGCTGTATTACCTGAAAGGAAAATATCATACCACAATACAAGTGTGACAATGAGGGAGATTAAAATGGTTGATACTCCTGGTAGGATCGTGTCTTTGTATTGTAAGTATTGCATTCCTTGTTACTTTAAATCTTTTCCGATATCTGAACGGAAGTACTTCTTGTCGAAAGAAATCTTTTGAGCGTTCTTGAAAGAGACTGCCAAAGCATCCTCTTTGGTCTTGCCATAAGAGCTGATGGACATGACACGGCCACCGCTTGTAAGCAATTGACCATCCTTCATGGTTGTTCCGGCATGGAAAACGATACTATCCTTCACATCGTCAAGGCCTGTGATGACCTTGCCCTTTTCGTATGCTTCAGGGTATCCGCCTGATACAAGCATTACGGTTACAGCCGCACGCTCGTCCTCCTCCAAAGTCTTGGATGCTAGATTGCCTGCCGCTACACCTTCGAAAAGATCAACGAGGTCAGACTTGATACGAAGCATCACCGCCTCTGTCTCCGGGTCTCCCATACGGACATTGTACTCAATGACCATCGGTTCGTTCTTCACATTGATCAAACCTAGGAAGATGAATCCTTTGTAGGTGATATTTTCCTTCTTCAAACCTTCGATGGTAGGGATGACGATTCTCTTCTCCACCTTCTCCATGAAGACTTTATCTGCGAAAGGAACTGGTGAAACAGCACCCATACCACCTGTGTTGAGGCCTGTGTCGCCCTCTCCGATTCTCTTATAATCCTTAGCGACTGGAAGAATCTTGTATCCACCGTTGCCGTCTGACAAAACGAATACGGAGCATTCGATTCCAGCAAGGAACTCCTCGATGACTACAGTTGAGCTGGCCTCACCGAACTTACCGTCCAACATATTGCGCAACTCTTGTTTAGCCTCCGCCAAATCAGGGATGATCAATACTCCCTTACCAGCAGCCAAACCGTCTGCCTTCAAAACGTATGGCGCTTCCAATTCCTCAAGGAATTTGCATCCCTCTTCCAAGGTCTTGGAGGTGAAACTCTTGTAACGTGCGGTTGGAATGTTGTGGCGCATCATGAATGCCTTGGCGAAGTCTTTGCTTCCCTCCAATTGGGCACCCTCCTTAGAAGGACCAATCACAGGAATCTGCTTCAACGCTGGATCATTAACGAAGAAATCGTAAACACCCTTTACCAACGGATCCTCTGGACCAACTACCACCATGTTCACGTTGTTGTCCAACACGAATTGCTTGAGGGCAGGGAAATCTGTTGCTGAAATGTTTACATTCTCACCTACTGTGAGTGTTCCACCGTTACCTGGCGCAATGAAAAGTTTCTCCACTTTCTTGCTTTGGGCGATCTTCCACGCTAATGCGTGTTCTCTACCGCCTGATCCTAACAATAGTATATTCATATTCCGTCTTTTAAGTTTTCTTCGGTTAATTGTTCGAATTTATATCCATTCTCCTTTAGCCAATCAATGGCTTTGGGAAGTGCGTATCGGATGTTCTTTTCCGCTTTGAGAGAATCGTGGAAAACGATGATTGATCCATTTCTCGTGTATTTTTTTACGATTTCCATCACCTCTTCCCCTGTCAGTTTTTGGTTGTAATCCCTCGTGACAACATCCCAAAAAACGATTTTGAATTTTCGGCGGAGTGTGACAAACTGCAAATATCTGAGTATGCCGTGGGGCGGTCTGAACAATTTGCTGTGTATCAAGTCATCCGCTTGTTGAACGTTTTTAATGTAATTCCTAGACCATGAGTAAAGACCTTGCAGGTGGTTGAATGTGTGGTTACCCACCAGGTGTCCTTCGTCAAGAACTTGTTGGAATACATCGGGATGCTTCCTGACATTGTCGCCTACACAGAAGAAAGTGGCTTTGATACCCTTCTCTCTTAGTAGGTCTAAAACGAAAGGAGTTACCTCTGGAATCGGTCCGTCATCGAATGTCAGATAGACGGTCTTTTCTTTACGAGGTATTCGCCATATTGTGCCAGGAAATAATTTCCTGTACACAATCGGCAATTGTTCGATTAGCATTCTATTTACTTATTCTTTGGAAAAGAGGGTAGTATTTGTTGGTGAGCAAATCATCATCCTCTTTCGCATAAGGTTCATTTTCCGCTTTCTCGATGCTCACGATTTCGTGGAAGATACGGAAGTTCTCATCGTATAACTCAGATTCACTTCTCTTCTTTTGGTGTTTTGAATCCATACCACTAATCCAATCGAGGTATTGAATGGCTCTCTCCTTCATCGCCTCAAGAATTGGTTTCGCCTTCTCGTAAGCGCCCAAATCCACATATAGTCTAGCCATCATCATGGAGGCGTTGTTATATGGAACTTGTGGAGCTGGCAATACTTTATTGGCGAAGTCAAGCACCTCGATGGCGCGTTGCTTGCGGTCGAGCGCGTATTGGTTAGCGGCTGAGGAGTCAATCTTGTTGCCATAATTTCTGATGGCATCCGACAACTCAGTGTTGCTTAACTTAGAACTCTCATTGCCTAGGATCTCGATGGCGTTATTTCTAGCGCATGAGATCAATACAGTGTCTGAGAAGCGTGAACTGTTGATCGCACTATTTCCGTAGTACATCGCCGTGTAATTCCTATACGTGTTCATGTAGCGACTGCCTCTGCTATTCTCGTCTAGCAATGCCCATGACAACAATTGGCAGTAGTCACGTTTCACGGTAGACTGCATAGCCTCATTGCTAAGAGCGTCCGCCAAACGGTAGAACATGTAACGAAGCGTAGAGGTCATACGAAGATTGTTCTCCTCCAAATAGATGTTTGGATTCTCAGCGATACCACCCCACTTGAACTTATGGAGCATATTGTCGTACATCACGTCTGTGTTGACACGGTCACTGAGTTGAAGAGGGTTCTTCTTCACTGGCACGATGCGGTATGCCATACCTTCCAATTGCAAATAGTCGTTCAATCCGGTAAAGCTCTCCTTGCCGACTGTAGTGGCGAAATAGAGAGGTCTCTCCCAATGGTTATTTGCGAGAAGATCCAAGATGAAGATCTCTTGTTTGCCCAAGTATCTCTTGTCTTTGCTGAAACCGATATTGAGGGAAGAGACAATGTTGTTCTTGTCTTTCTCGTCTACCGCATTGTTCTTAAGCACTTCCTCCTTGTTCACATCCAAATAAAGATTCTTGGCTGGATAGAACCAGAATTTAGAGTTTGGATCCCTTAGGATTTGACCCTTAATTTTCTTGTCGTTCTCAACCAGAATTTTGTTGGCGTCGATTAGACTCATGGATTGTCCGTTGACAAGATCAATGATTTGCGCATAATCCATTCTTCCATTCATATAATCTTTTGGATGAAGGGAGATAGGCAAGGCCTTTGATTTGTATGCGTCGCGTCTCATTTGGTCTATGTACCAACCCATTTGCAAGTAGCTGAGGTTCGCTACGCGTTGATCCTCTCCAACGCCTTCCACCTCTTGGTTGTACCACAATGGGAAGGTATCGTTATCACCATTGGTGAAGATCACACCGTTTGGCGCCATGGTGAGCAAATAGTTTTGACCGAAATCGCGGCAGGTATATCTGCCTGAACGATCGTGGTCATCCCAGTTTTCGGATGCCATCAAAACCGGTGCCACTAGAAGGCCGATCAATGTCGCGATTATCGCACTGATGTTTTTATTGACCTTCTTGGACATGAATTCCACAATGGCGGGAACGCCTAGTCCGATCCAAATACAGAACGCATAGAATGAACCTGCGTATGCGTAATCACGCTCACGAGGTTGTAGCGGTGTTTGGTTCAAGTACAATACGATGGCTAGACCTGTCATGAAGAAGAGGGTGAAGGTCAATACGAAGCTTTGAATGCCGGCTGACTTGTTGTCCTTTTTCTTCTTGCCGTATTGCCATGCCATACCCAACAATCCGAGCAATAGAGGAAGTCCGTAGTATGCGTTTCTTCCCTTGTTGTTCTTTAACTCATCAGGCAATTTACTTTGGTCTCCAAGAACGAGCGAGTCAATGAAGTTGATACCTGTGATGCAATTTCCATAGATATCTCCTCCATCCGCTTGGATGTCATTCTGTCTTCCGACGAAGTTCCATAAGAAATAACGCCAGTACATGAAGTTGACTTGGTAGCTGAAGAAGTAAGTCAAGTTCTCTCCGAATGTCGGAACGGTCTTGGTCTTCCTTTCATGCTCCCTATTGTAATAAGTCGCCTTCTTGCCCTTGATATTACCCCATTGTTTGTATCCTTCAATGTGATGAGGCTGGGTGCTATACATACGTGGGAAGAGCATGCAAAGTTGGTATTTGTATGTCTTCTTGGTGTCGTATGCCTCATATTCATCAGGCTCATTCGGATTGCTCTTCACCTTCTTGGCGTACAAAGTCTCACCTTCTGAGTAGGCTGCGTCTCCATTCTTGTCCCATTCGTGCTCTGAAGCGTAGCTCTCTCCGAAAAGAAGCGGTGTTTCTCCATATTGCTCACGGTTCAAGTAACTCTTCAACGCGAATACATCGTCTGGAGAGTTTTGATCCATAGGCGTATTGGCTGCCGAACGGATGATAATAGCCGCATATGAAGAGTATCCGAGTAGGATTACGGTACAACAAATCATAACAGTGTTCAACACTGATTTGGTGTAGAATTGGGTTCCCTTGAGAAGGAAGATGACCAAAGCGGCTGTTAACAAGAGGCCGATGAAGATATTGACTCTTCCTCCGAGGAATGGAATACCCAAGAGAAGGATAGACAATGAGAATGCGATGACCATGCGGATGTTTTTTGAAGAGAGTGAAACCGCATAATTGTTATCCTCTTTGTTGGCTGGTCTATACATGGTTTCCCAAATAGCCCAGATGAGGCATCCGATCAATAGGATCGCATAGATGATGGTACCAGTATTGAAGCTGAACCCAAGGGTGTTCACGAAGAACAACTCGAACCATCCAGCTACCTCCACGAATCCTGGGATGATACCATATAGTACCATCACTAATATGATAACGGAGATGCCTAAGGCGATAAAGCTTCCCTTAACGGTGGCTTCGTATTTCTTGAAGTAATATACAAATACCAAGGCTGGAATGGTCAACAAGTTCAACAAGTGGACACCGACTGACAATCCCATCAAATAAGCGATCAATACCAACCAACGGTTAGCATATGGTTGATCGGCAACATCTTCCCACTTTAGGATGGCCCAGAACACAATGGCGGTAAAGAGGGATGAGTAGGCGTAAACCTCTCCTTCCACTGCGGAGAACCAGAATGTATCCGAGAAGGTATAGGCAAGCGCACCTACCGCACCAGCACCTAAGATGGTGATGAGTTGAGAGGTGGATACTTCATCATTGTCTGAATCAAGGACCAACTTGCGTGTCAAGTGGGTGATGGTCCAGAATAGGAATAGAATACAGAAGGCACTACACAATGCTGAGAAGGAGTTCACCATCATCGCCACATGCGCTTGGTCGGATGCGAACAAGGTGAATAATCTTGCAGTCAACATGAAGAATGGTGCGCCCGGTGGGTGTCCTACTTCCAATTTGTTGGCAGTTGAAATAAACTCACCACAGTCCCAGAAACTGGCTGTTGGCTCAATCGTCATCAAGTACGTTATCGCCGCGATGGCGAAAACCACCCAGCCGATAAGGTTGTTGTAAAACTTGAATCGTTTCATTTTTATTGAATTTTTCTATCTAATTTATTTTTATGAAGGGTGTATTCCAAACACCCCTACAAATTATTTGGCGATCTTCGCCCAACTGTCCTTCAATGCGACGGTACGGTTAAATACTAGATGCTCTGGGGTAGAATCAGGATCCACATTGAAGTAACCGATTCTTTGGAATTGGAAGTTCTGCAACTTCTTCACATCCTTCAACCAAGGCTCCACGAAGGCGTTGGCAATGGTGAGTGAATTTGGATTTAACAACTCGCGGAAATCCTTCTCCTTCTCATCGCCTGGGTTCTCCACGTTGAACAATCTGTCGTATAGACGAACCTCTGCAGGAACGGCGTGTGCCACAGATACCCAGTGAATAGTACCTTTCACCTTACGGTCGCTACCTGGCATACCGCTTCGTGTCTCTGGATCATATTCAGCGTAAACCTCAACAACCTTTCCGTCAGCGTCCTTCTTGCATCCGGTGCACTTCACGATATAGGCGCTCTTCAAGCGTACCTCGTTGCCTGGTGTCATACGGAAATATTTCTTTGGAGCATCCTCCATGAAGTCGTCGCTCTCAATATAGAGTTCCTTTGTGAATGGTACTTCGTGGCTGCCCATTGACTCATCTTCAGGATTGTTGATGGCTGTTAGGTTCTCCACTTGTCCCTCAGGATAGTTGGTGATGATCAACTTGATAGGGTTGATGACTGCGCTGGCACGCATCGCTGTAGTGTTCAACTCCTCGCGGATAGTCGCCTCCAAAAGGGATACGTCGATCACACCGTCATATTTGGTGTAACCGATACGGTTCACGAAGTTACGGATGGATGATGGTGTATATCCTCTACGACGCAAACCACAGATGGTTGGCATACGAGGGTCGTCCCATCCACGTACCAATCCCTCTTGTACGAGTTGCAACATCTTACGCTTGCTCATCACGGTGTAGGTGATGTTCAATCGGTTGAACTCACGCTGCTTTGGACGGTAGTCGCTGTCAGCGAATTGGTCGATGAAGTAATCATATAGTGGACGGTGAACCTCAAACTCCAAAGTACAGAGTGAGTGGGTCACACCCTCAAAGTAGTCTGATTGACCGTGTGCGAAGTCATACATCGGATAAACCTTCCACTTGTTACCGGTACGGTGGTGTGGATGAGTGGTGATGATACGATAGATGATTGGGTCACGGAAGTGCATGTTAGGGTTGGCCATATCAATCTTGGCACGGAGCACCATCTTACCATCCTCGATTTTTCCCTCAGACATCTCCATAAAGAGACGAAGGTTCTCCTCGATAGGACGATTGCGGTATGGACTCTCTGTACCAGGGGTGGTAGGAGTACCCTTTTGCTTGGCGATCTCCTCAGCGGTTTGCTCATCTACATAGGCTTTGCCCTCTTTGATGAAGCGGACAGCCAAGTCCCAAAGTTGCTGAAAATAGTCTGAAGCGTAGTAGACATTCGCCCATTGGAAGCCTAACCATTGGATATCCTCTTGGATAGAATCCACATACTCCACATCCTCCTTGACAGGGTTGGTGTCGTCGAAACGTAAGTTACACTTACCGTTGTATTTCTTTGCGATACCGAAATCCATGCAGATGGCTTTCGCGTGACCGATATGTAGATATCCGTTTGGCTCTGGCGGGAAACGGGTTTGAATTCTTCCTCCGTTACGACCCTCTTTCAAATCTTCCTCTACGATTTCCTCAATGAAGTTCAAATTTTTTTTCTCTTCATTCTCCTGAATATTCTCAGCCATTGACTTAAAAATTTTTAGACATTTTACGCGCAAAGTTAATTCTTTCCGTTGATATTGTCAATTTTAGGCAATTAATAAGTGTGAATAATGGAAAAAATGAATTTCTAGTTTGGATTATTGGGAAGAAAAGAATAATTTAATGAAAGAATTTTCGGCCCTGATGTTGAATCAGCCGATTCTATTGACGGATTGTGGAATAGATTAATGTGTATGTGTATGGAATCAATGATACGTAAAATAGTTGGCCTTGTTGCCCTTTCTTTCATCTCATGCTGCGCTTTCGGAGCGGAAAAGGTGGAGGTGGATGGCATCTATTATAACTTGAATGGTGACGGCACTGCCGAGGTGACCTACCGTGGCGAGGAGGAGGATGGTTGGATGTATTTCTCAGCCGATGAGCTCTATGTGGGCGATTTGGATATCCCCGCTCAAATCGAGGTGGGAGAGAAATCTTACCAAGTGACTGCTTTGGGGAATGACGCCTTTGCAGGAAGTAAATATTTGAGTTCCATCTATTTGCCTTCTACCATCGCTACGATTGGGTCAGGTGTTTTTACCCTTTGCAATGGCTTGGAGTACCTTTCTGTGGATGATATGAATCCTACCTTCATCAGTCAAGATGGCGTGTTGTACAAACGTTCGCCGCTCTCCATTTTCTTTGTGCCAAGAAATATTAGCGGAGATATCGCACTATTGGACGCCGTGCGGGAGATTCCAAGCGCAGCTTTCCAAAATTGTGAACATCTCACCACCATTACCCTTCCGGAAGAGGTGACTACCATTGCGGATGGCGCATTTAATAATTGCAAGAATCTACAAGAGATTTTTATGGGAGATAAGTTGGAGAGCATTGGTGAATATGCCTTTTCTAAATGTTCCGCTTTGTCTGTCGTGAATTTTCCAACCAGTTTAAAAAGCATCAAGGCGGCCGCGTTCGCGGATTGCGCTAATTTGACCTATGTGCTCTTCCACGAAGGGTTGGAGAGCATCGGTAAGATGGCTTTCTATAATTGCGGTAACATCGTAGGAGTGCAATTACCAACTACGCTGACCGCCATAGGCGACCAAGCTTTCAAGGAGTGTGTCAGTTTGGATGTCGTGAAGAATGAGAGTCAATTGCCTATTCAATTGGGTTCCACTGATTATGGTTATGTGGCCTACTACGCTACGCAGATTATTCCAGATCCACAAGATACGAAATGCGAAGAGATTCATTCTACTTCTCCCTCTTTCTACCGTGACGGAGAGAATTGGGTGATTCTAAACACTTCCGGCAAGTGGGTGTCTATCTATACGCTTACAGGACAACGTTTGTGTCGTCACTTCTGCCAAGACGAAAAAGAGGAGATTCCATTGGAATCCCCTCGTATCCTCGTCGTCCCAGAAGAACGATAGTTGTTTCAGATCAAACCATTACTTAACAA
Source organism: Paludibacteraceae bacterium (assembly GCA_024401515.1). Lineage (GTDB taxonomy): Bacteria > Bacteroidota > Bacteroidia > Bacteroidales > Paludibacteraceae > UBA1181. The sequence goes on from JAKSKY010000017.1 coordinate 14,459, forward strand.
TCAACACTTTCTGATAGCGATCTTTTCCGATATGAACAAGGAGAAGATACGTGCCATTCTCCAATGTTGAGCGGTCCAGTGTAAATTGGGCTGTTCCATTGGTTGTGGTAGAGAATGCTCCGTTGGCTTTTACTACGCCAGTGAGGTCAACCATTTGCCATTGAATCTCTTGTCCGGCAACTGATTCCACAGATACAGTGGCGAAATCCTCCATTGGGTTTGGATATACTTGGACAGCCTCTGTCGCAACCTTTTCAATACCCGTATCATCTACCTTGATAATAGTGATCTTGCCTGATTTAGTGGCATCACCACCTTCTCCGCTCACAAAGACACGGAACTCATATTCGCCTGGATCATCATCCGCTACACCGCTAATATAGACGCTACCATTTGCGATGTTGTAATTGATACCATTTGGTAGACCGGTCACGGTGACATTGTCTCCGTTCTCAAATGAATAGGAGAAATCCACAAGTGCTTCGCCTGGTCTCAACTCTTGTACGCTTGGTCCTGCGCCATGTTTGGTAAGGGTGGCGGGTTCCACCATCTTCTCCAAATCCTTGTAGTATTGGATAGCGCTGTAGCCAATATGAGGTGGTTGGTTATAACCGCAGTTTTGCCAAGCGACTGCCATATCATATACGTGATCGTCACGCAACCAAGGGAGTTTGTATTGGCTCTCCATGGTGGTGTTGTAGATGGTCAAGTAGTAATGTCCGTTCACGACGGTCCAGAAGATGGACTCCTCGCGCCAGTCGCCGAGGATGTCGGCTTGCAAGCAAGGATTGTATTTGGTCGCATTGTTCAGATTGGCACCCCATTGTAATTTTTGGCCCTCCACAACGATGTTGTAACCGAAGGTATATTGGCGTTCCCATACCTTGGTGGAGGTGTTCCATTTGTCGACATGTCCACGGTCGGTATATTCCTCCAGTAGGTCGCCATCCCAGAAGATGCGGCCATTGATGGAACTACTGTTGGTGCTACCGGTGTGCCAATCGGCGAACTCATAACCTTTGCAAGTGAAGATCTTCGCATTGCTCCACTCAAAACATTCGGATCCCTCGAATTGGTCATCACAGTCGAGAATCAATCCGCGGCCCGTATCACCACCGGTCTGGTTCTTGCTCATCAAGACTCGGCCAGTTCTGGCATCCAACAAAGCGCAGTCGTATTTTGCTGTGTTTTCCTCGGTAATCATGAAATACTCCAAACCTGGGTTGGAAGGATCGAACTCTCCCAAGTGGGTGGCGTCTCCGTGTCCCAAACCTGTGCTCCATAGTAGCGAACCGTTGTGGTCGAGGCAAGCCGCTCCCACAATGATCTCGTCAAAACCATCTCCATCGACATCACCACAAGTGATACTGTGCGCACCTTGTCCGTAGATGCCTTGACCAGGTCTGTCGGAGGTGTGCTTCCATAAATTAGAGAGTGTCTTGCCATCCCAACTGTATGCGGCGGCGTATGAGTAGGTATAGATACCGCGGGTGGTCACTGCGCAAGGCTTGGCTTGACCATTGACTGGAAGGAATGCCACGCAACCCTTCATCCAGTTACCGCGGTGTCCGTAAGTGTTGCCGTCGCTCTTTCCGCTACGGTCGTCCCAGTTACTCCTGATGTTGAAATAAGGCCAATAATCTATGGTAGCCAACTCCTTACCATCTCTTCCTCTATAGCATGTGATCCACTCCTTACCGCCATCGGTGATGACACCAGCACCATTGATGGAGGAGGCCCAGTGGTTAGCACCTGCCGCAGCTCCCTTGGAAAGGAAGTTGCCTGTGGCGTCCTTGGAGCCTTGCGCGGTCTTGGCAATCAATTCACCGTAACCGTCGCCATCGAAATCGTAGCATAGGAAGGTGAAACGACAACCTGCCAAAACGTTAGGTCCTAAATTGATACGCCATAATCTCGTACCATCCAATTTTAAACAATCCAAGATCGGAGGTGCGGTAGCCTCGGCTGTCGCACCGGTTCCTCCCTCCCAGCACATGATGATCTCTTGCTCTCCGTCACCGTCCATATCATAGGCGGAGCAATCGTATGGAGAGTAGGTGACCACGTTGCCATTGGGTAAGGTGTAATTGCCTGGATGATCCAACAAAAGAAGGCGGTAAGCGTTATCATCGCATTTTACCCCCTCTTGGGTGTCAATAACTTCTCCTTCTTTATTAAGCACCTCCAAAGATAAGGTGGCGTTCGCATAGTTGCCTGGAATGGAGATGTTGGTCTTGGTGGTAGTGGTTCCCACTAGATTACCGTCCGCATACAGTTTGTATGTGGTGCTCTTGGGCGCATCACTTTGTCTCATACGCCAACTTGCGTAGACATTGTTGCCGGACTTGCAAGCCCAAAGTCCTCTGGATCCATCTGCCGTCGCATCCAAACTAGTGACAGCCATCACGGCCCCTAATATAAAAGATGATAGTGTGTTTCTCATTTTATTTATGGTAAGTGTAATATTACTCGTATGGTGCAAATATAGGGAATAAATCATAGGGATAGTTATGATAATGTGCTATTTACTATGAATTTTGTGTCAAAGTCCCTGCGAACCTCCCTTTTCTCTTCGTAGGGCGATCTTTCAATAGTCATGAATGTCATGCGTGCTAGACGTGTGTGGAGTATTGTAATACATTGTTGATGTTTTTTCTCTATTTTTGCATAAATAAGATTATTACATAACTATATATGGTAAAACGAATGCTTCTTATGGGATGTGTTTCGTCCCTTTTGCTCTCCTCTTGCGGAGAGAAGTGTGATGGCACGAATGGTGTGGCCCATTTCAATGAATTTGATACGACACTTACTCCAGGTGCAGATTTCTTCCAGTATGCCAATTGTGGTTGGTTGAATAGCCATCCGATTCCGGGTGATAAGTCTAGGTATAATACTTTTGATGTTTTGAATGATGAGAATTTGGAGCGATTGAAAGATATCGTGGAGTCTTCTATGAAAACGAACTCTCCCAAGGGAAGTAACGCCCAAAAGATTGGTGATTATTATGCTTTGGCGATGGATACGCTCCGTCGTGACCAAGAGGGCATTCAGCCTATTCAGCCTATCATCGATCGAATTAAATCGATGCGTTTCGACGCGAAGGATTCCTCTTTCGCTTCAGATCTTGCCTATATCCATCTTCATTTAGGCAATCCATTCTTCGGTTTCGGCGCTGCGCCTGATTCTAAAAATAGTACGATGAACATTGCCCTTTTAGGTCAGGATGGTATCGGATTGCCAAATCGCGATTACTACTTTGACGCGTCGGAGAAGGGAGTGGAAATCATCAACGGTTATAAAGCGATGCTTGCCAATTATCTGCAACTTTTGGGTGAGGAGAATGGCGAAAAACGTGCGGAGGCCATTTTCGATTTTGAAAAGGAGATCGCTGGTTTTATGAACACAAAGGTGGAGAACCGTAATCCGCAAGCAACATACAACAAAGTTTCTATTGATGAATTGAGGATGAAATATCCCGACTTTAACTGGGATGCCTATTTTTCGGAGATGGCTATTGCTCCTGCGGAAATTAATGTGCGACAACCTCGTTTCTTCGAAAATATATTCCCTTTGATCGCGAAGACCGATCGTGATGTTTTGAAGGATTATGTTTTAATAGGTACCATCAATCACTTGGCTGGCTATCTCTCCACTGATTTTATGATGAATAGTTTTGATTTCTATTCAAAGCAATTAAGTGGCGTGGAAGAGCTGAAACCTTTATGGAAACGTTCGTTGGATAAGGTGCAGTCCAGACTGGGTCAACCTTTGGGACAGTTGTTTGTCGAGAAACACTTCCCGATGTCTGCGAAGAGTAGAATGGAAGAGCTTATAAGTAATCTTCGCATTGCTTTTGGTCAAAGAATTGACCGTTTGACTTGGATGTCAGATAGTACCAAAGTCGCTGCGAAGGACAAACTTTCGGCCATTACTGTCAAAGTGGGATTCCCTGATAAGTGGGAGGACTATTCAGAGGCGAATGTGGATCCTTCCTTGAGCTTGGTGGAGAACTATATCAACCTTACATACTTTGACGCGATGCGTGATGTCAAGGAGATTGGCCAACCTGTGGATCAGGATAAGTGGTATATGACGCCGCAAACGGTGAACGCCTATTACAACCCATCCTCCAACGAGATTGTTTTCCCTGCGGGAATACTTCAGCCTCCATTCTTCTATGCGGAGGGTGACGACGCTGTGAACTATGGCGCGATTGGTGTGGTGATTGGACATGAGATGACTCATGGATTTGATGATCAAGGACGACAATACGATAAAAAAGGTAATTTGGCCAACTGGTGGACGGAGAGTGACGAAGCAGCATTTAAGCAAGCGACCGAAAAGATGAAGAGTAGATTCTCTGATGTTGAGGTCATTGACGGTAAGAAGATCAATGGCGAATTGACGTTGGGTGAAAACATCGCCGACTTGGGTGGTTTGAATATTGCGCGTCAAGCTTTCCTTAATACGTTGAAAGATAACCAGGTAGACCCTATGGTGGATGGTCAAAGCTTCGACCAGCGTTTTTTGCTCGCTTATGCGAGAATATGGGCTGGAAATTACCGGGATGAGTATCTTCGCCAACAACTTATTACAGACCCGCATGCCAATGGAAAGTATCGTGTAAACGTGCAATTACCGATGTTGGACTTCTTTTACGAGGCCTTTGGCGTGAAGGAGACAGAGGCAATGTTTGTCCGTCCTGAGGAACGCATTGTCATTTGGTAAATGTCAAATTGTTATCTATGGCTGGTTAGTTGGTAAAATAATTGTCTAATAGTGAATATTTTTGCTAACAAAATGCTTTAAAATAACGAGTATATTTTCTAATTTTGCAAAAGAAATACAAATATTTTTCATAAATGGCTGATATTAAGAAAATTAAGACAGCGTTGGTCTCAGTTTTCCATAAGGACAAATTGGACGAGATCATCCGCGCTTTGCACGCAGACGGTGTACAATTCATTTCAACAGGTGGAACACAATCATTCATTGAGTCTCTTGGCATCCCATGTCAAGCGGTAGAGTCACTCACCACTTACCCTTCTATCTTGGGTGGTCGCGTGAAGACTTTACACCCAAAAATCTTTGGAGGTATCTTGGGTCGCCGCGAGTTGGCTGAGGATATCGCTCAAATGGAGCAATACCAAATCCCTGAAATCGACTTGGTGATTGTGGATCTTTATCCATTCGAGGATACTGTCGCTTCAGGTGCAGAGGAACAAGCCATTATCGAAAAGATTGATATCGGTGGTATCTCATTGATCCGTGCGGCTGCTAAAAACTACAAGGATGTAGTGATTGTCGCTTCACAAGCGCAATACGAGCCACTTTTGGATCATTTGAAAGAGCACGGAGCTACTACGACTTTGGAGACTCGTCGTTGGTTCGCCAAGGAGGCTTTCGGTGTGTCTTCACACTATGATTCAGCTATTTTCAACTACTTCGACGGTGAGGCTGAGTCTGCGTTCCGTTACACGGCTAACAATTCAAAGATGCTTCGTTACGGCGAGAACCCTCACCAAAAGGGTGTTTTCTACGGAAACTTTGACCAACTTTTCGAGCAATTGCAAGGAAAGGAGATTTCATACAACAACTTGCTTGACATCGATGCTGCTGTTAATTTGATGGCTGATTTCGACGATGTGACTTTCGCTATCTTGAAGCATAACAACGCATGCGGTGTCGCTTCCCGTCCAACTGTATTGGAGGCTTGGAAGGATGCGCTTGCCGGTGATCCTGTTTCCGCTTTCGGTGGTGTGCTTATCACCAACGCAGTTGTGGATAAGGCTACTGCAGAGGAAATCAATAAGATCTTCTTCGAGGTGATCATCGCTCCAGATTATGATACGGACGCTTTGGAGATTCTTGCTCAAAAGAAGAACAGAATCATCTTGGTTCAAAAGAATGTGAAGTTGCCGTCTAAGCAAGTACGTTCCGTTTTGAACGGTGTGTTGGTACAAGACAAGGATACCAAGGTGGAGACTGCTGAGGATATGAAGGTAGTTACCACAAAGGCTCCTTCGGAGGCAGAGATTTCTGATATGATCTTCGCGAATAAGATTGTGAAGCACTCAAAGTCCAACTCAATTGTTTTGGCTAAGAACAAGCAATTGTGCGCAAGTGGTGTGGGACAAACTTCTCGTGTGGACGCTTTGAAGCAAGCTGTTGAGAAGGCTGGTACTTTCAATTTTGATTTGAATGGAGCTGTGATGGCTTCCGACGCATTCTTCCCATTCCCAGATTGCGTGGAGATCGCTAAGAACGCTGGTGTTACCGCTGTGGTACAACCTGGAGGTTCCATCAAGGACCAAGAATCAGTTGACTATTGCAACAACAATGGTGTGGCAATGGTAATGACCGGTTTCAGACATTTCAAGCACTAATTTGAAATTTAGTAACCCTAAAAAAGATATAGAGAAACATGGGATTGTTTTCTTTCACACAAGAAATTGCGATCGACCTTGGAACGGCTAACACGATCATTATCCATAACGGAAAGATCGTTGTTGATGAGCCATCCATCGTAGCATTGGATCGCAAGACTGACAAATTGATGGCGATTGGAGAGAAGGCGCGCCAAATGCATGGAAAGACTCACGAGAACATCTATACGGTTCGTCCATTGCGTGATGGTGTGATCGCTAACTTTAACGCTGCGGAGCAAATGATCCGCGGTATGATTAAGATGGCGTTCCCTAACAATCGTTTCTTCGATCCTTCCTTGAAGATGGTAGTATGTATCCCTTCAGGAAGTACCGAGGTGGAGATGCGTGCTGTGCGTGACTCTTCTGAGCATGCGCAAGGACGTGAGGTTTACATGATTTATGAGCCAATGGCAGCAGCGATCGGTATTGGTATCGATGTGGAAGCTCCAGAGGGTAATATGATCGTTGATATCGGTGGAGGTACTACCGAGATCGCTGTCATCTCTTTGGGAGGTATCGTAACCAACAAGTCTATCCGTATCGCCGGTGATGACCTTACTGAGGATGTGATCGACTATATGCGTCGTCAACACAATATTAAAGTCGGAGAGCCTACAGCTGAGCAAATTAAGATCAATGTTGGATCAGCTTTGACTAGCTTGGATAATCCACCTAATGATTTTGTGGTGAAGGGTCCTAACCAAATGACCGCATTGCCAATGGAGGTTCCTGTCTCTTACCAAGAGATTGCGCACTGTATGGAGAAATCCATCTCAAAAATCGAGGCTGCGGTCTTGAGCGCGTTGGAGCAGACCCCTCCAGAGTTGTATGCCGATATCGTAAGAAACGGTATCTGGTTGACAGGTGGTGGTGCGTTGTTGCGTGGTTTGAGCAATCGTCTGCAAACAAAGATCGGAATCGATTTCCATGTGGCAGAGGATCCATTGCATGCGGTAGCTCGTGGTACAGGTGCTGCCTTGAAGAATGCGGGCAAACTCCCATTCTTGATGAGATAATAAGGACGTGGTCCTTCGTGATATTTTGCAAGCCACTAGGTGTCTTTTCGCCTAGTGTGCTTTGTGTTTTAACTCCATGATGCCCCGATGATATGAGAACGTTGATTCTCTTTCTTCTTAAATTCAGGACTCTCTTTTTATTCTTGGGCTTGGAATTGTTATCGTTCTTGCTGATTGTGAATAACAACCAGTTTCAACGTAACCGTTTCTTGAGTTCAAGCAATAGAATCGTGGGTACGGTTTATAACCTATCGGATAAAGTGAATAGATACTTTAATCTGAATGAGGTGAATGAATCGCTTGCTCAAGAGAACGAGGCGCTCAATACGGAGTTGGCGCAATTGCGTGAGCAATTGGCATTCTATCGTCAGGATACTTCTTATATGGGAAGGAAACAGACCTCTGTTGAGAAAAACTACTCTTTTATGACCGCAAAGGTCATTTACTTCTCGACGGTAAGACAGAAAAATACCTTTACCATTAACAAGGGTGAAGCGGATGGTGTGAAGAGGGGTATGGGAGTCATCTCTCCAAAGGGTGTTGTGGGCATTGTCAGCAATACATCAGGCCATTTCTCTTCTGTGATGCCAATTGTAAGTACCGCATCAGGAGGTATCAGTGCTACTGTCAAGGGGAAGACCCAGTTGGGTAAACTAACTTGGAAGGGTAGCAATTTGCGCTATGCGCAGTTGGAGGAGGTTCCTCTCTATATTCCTGTAGTGCTTGGGGATACTATTGTGACTAGTGGTTATTCGGATGTTTTCCCGGAAGGATACCCTATAGGTACGATCGATAAATTCTCTAAGAGAAATGATGATTTTTATGATATCCAAGTGGAACTCGCTGTCGACTTTGATAAATTATCTTATGTGGATGTGATTGAATTTAAGAACTTTGAGGAAAGGGAAGCTTTAGTAGAGAAGACTGAAAAGTAGTAGAAAGGAATTTCAGATGATTGATGTAACCATAAAAAGAATTTTATCATTTGTAGTGCTTGTGTTGGTTCAGATCTTATTGCTGAACAACATTAAGTTCTTGGGTTTCATCACCCCTTATCTCTACATTTATTTTATTCTCTCTTTGCCCTCTTCCGTCTCCAAGGAGATGACTCTAGTTTGGGGATTTTTATTGGGACTTACGATTGATATCTTTTGTGGTAGTTTGGGTTGTAATGCCTTGGCCACAACGTTAATCGCCTACATTAAACCTTATTTCCAAAGTTTCTTTGGACCGAAGGATGACTATGATGAGGTGAAGCCATCCACTGCCACTTTCGGATTTGAGATGTATTTGCAGTACATCGCCTTTTTGACGATTATCCACCATTTGGTGTTTTTCTTCATAGAGGCGTTTACCCTCTCTCAGTTTTGGTCTGTCTTGTTCAGGGCTATCTGCTGTACCATCTTTACCATTTTGGTGATTCTTAGTTTGCAATACTTTAAACATAGACGCAGATGACGAACGATATCTATGCAAACAGACGCTTTGTGATTGCAGGTCTGATGTTGTCCGTGGTCTTGATTTATTTGTTTCGTTTGGTCTCTTTGCAGTTGGTGGACGACTCTTATGCCAATCAAGCCGAAGTAAACGCCTATTTGCGAAAAGTGCAATTCCCCGCACGTGGTATTATTCGTGATAGGAATAATAAAGTATTAGTATTCAATAAATTGTCTTACGATGTGATGGTTGTGCCTCGTGAGATGAAGGAATTTGACACGTTGGGTTTCTGTCAAGCTGTGAATATTGACAAGGCTACGTTCAAGAAGAGAATGCGTGAAATTAGAAATGACGTTAATTATTCTCCTTATAAGCCTCAATTACTTGTTGCGCAATTGGATGCGCACGATTATGGTGTTTTGCAAGAAAAGTCTTTCCTTTTCCCAGGTATGTATCTTCAGAAGCGTACATTGCGGGAGTATAATTATCCCAATGCCGCATTGTTGTTGGGAAACATCGGAGAGGTAAGCCAGAAAAAGATAGATGCCGATTCGATAGAACACTTCTATGTCCCGGGTGATTATGCGGGAATTAATGGTGTGGAGTCGACATATGAAGAGCTTTTGCGTGGCGAGAAGGGTGAGGAGATCTTCATACGTGACGTGCATGGCCGAATCCAGGGTAAGTTGGAGGATGGAATCTATGATGTTCCCTCTAAGCCGGGAAAGGATCTCCAGCTGTCCATTGATATAGATTTGCAGGCTTACGGTGAACGTTTGATGCAGAACAAGGTAGGAAGTGTGGTTGCGATTGATCCCGCAACCGGAGAAATCTTGGCTTCGATTTCCAGCCCAACGTATGATCCTTCTCTATTGGTGGGAAGAAAACGTTCCGAGAATTTTATGAAGTTGAATAATGATTCGCTAAAACCGCTTTTCGATCGTCCCATGATGGGTCGCTATCCTCCCGGATCCACTTTTAAGACTGTAAATGCTTTGATATTTTTGCAAGAGCAGATCATCTCTCCATGGACGGCTTTCCCTTGTTCCCAAGGCTATCATGTCGGTAGTTTTAAGGTCGGTTGCCACGCCCATTCCTCTCCTTTGACTCTGGTACCTTCTATTCAGCACTCCTGCAATGCTTATTATTGCGCAGGCTTTAGAAATATGATGGACCATAGGAAGTATAAGAACATCTCTAACGCTTTTGAGGTATGGAAGAACCATGTGGTCTCTCTTGGATTCGGTTATAAGTTGGGGGCGGATGTGCCCAACGAGAATCGTGGTTATATCCCCAACTCAGGCGTTTATGACAAGATTTATGGTCCAAATCGTTGGAAATCGTTGATGATTGTTTCTAACTCCATCGGTCAAGGTGAGATTAATGCCACTCCGCTACAGATTGCCAACCTTTCTGCCACAATTGCTAATAGAGGTTTTTATATTGTCCCTCACTTGGTCAAGAAGATTGAGGGAGAAACCCTTGATTCCATCTATCTCAAGCGCCACTATACAACCATTGACTCCTCTTATTATGAACCTATCGTGGAGGGTATGGATCTAGTAATGAAGAATGGTACGGGTTGGGGAGCCCGTATCGATAGCATCGAGGTGTGCGGAAAGACAGGAACGGCTCAAAACAAAGGAGCGGACCACTCCATATTTATGGCTTTCGCACCAAAGGATAATCCGAAAATCGCGATATCCGTTGTGGTGGAGAATGGTGGATTTGGTGCGACATGGGCTGCTCCAATCGCCACTTTGATGATCGAAAAATACCTCAAGGGATATATTCCGAAACGTCGATTGTGGTTGGAAGAGAAAATGTTTAACGCTAACCTTTTGCCTAATCAAAATGGAGTCACGAAGAAATAGTATCATCAGTAATTTGGATTGGGTGACTGTCGGCATCTATCTTGTACTTATCCTCATGGGATGGTTTTGTATATATGGTGCGGTCTATAACCTTGAGGATGCCCCTTTTTATGACTACTCTTACCGTTATGGTAAACAGTTGGTGTTTATGGGATCTGCTATTTTGATAGCGTGTGTCTTACTGATGTTGGATAGCCGTATTTACAATATGTTCTCCTACATCTTCTATGGGGCGATGATTTTGTTGCTGATTGTGACCATCTTTGTCGCCCCGAATATCAAAGGATCTCATTCTTGGTTGGTTTTGGGCCCTGTGAGACTCCAACCTGCTGAGTTCGCGAAGACCGCAACATGTTTGGCCTTGGCGAAATTGATGAGCGAATATGGATTTTCCCTTTTCAAGTGGAAACATGCCTTGTTGGTGGGTGGTCTAATATTTTTACCTCTAGTTTTGATTATATTGCAGCATGAGACGGGTTCGGCTCTTGTCTATTGCGCCTTGATGTTGGTGCTATACCGAGAGGGAATGCCTGGTATTATCCTATTTTTGCTCTTCCTTTCGGTTGTAATCTTAATCCTATCCATTCGTTTTGCTTCCGAGTGTATTATTCCTGAGATTACGGATGAATCATATGGTTTGTTGTTGGTGATGATCATAGCTATTGTCGTACAAATTGGACTATTCATATTATACCAACAAGATACCTTTTCTGCCATGATTCTTGCGGGAGTCTCCGCATTCTTGTTTCTTGTCGGATATCTAGTATATAAGATAGGGGATTATCCTATTCATTTTACATATATAGGTTATTTGGTGCTTGCGCTTTCATTTGTATATTGCCTTTTCATGCAATTCAAGCAAAGGCTATGGAGCTATTTCTTTATTGGATTATTTGGCTTTGGATGTATATTCCTTTCAGGTATGGCGGACAAGGCATTTTCAAGTTTACAGCCATATCAACGTAGTCGTATTGAGTCAACGCTTGGAATGAGGAGTGATAAGAAGGGTGGTGATTATAATGTGAATCAATCAAAAATCGCGATTGGATCAGGTGGCTTGTCCGGAAAGGGTTTCTTGAATGGAACCCAAACGAAATATAAATTTGTTCCTGAGCAGGATACCGACTTTATCTTCTGTACAGTGGGAGAGGAGCATGGTTTTATCGGCTCGGTGGCAGTTTTGGGACTGTTTGCCTTTTTGTTGGTGCGGTTGATCTATTTGGCGGAGCGGCAACGCTCTTTATTTAGCCGTATTTACGGTTATTGTGTCGCTTCTATATTCTTCTTCCACCTCTTCATTAATATTGGCATGGTGACGGGCTTAACGCCTGTTATCGGTATTCCATTGCCATTCTTCAGTTATGGAGGTTCCTCTCTTTGGGGATTTACGATTCTGCTCTTTATTTTCTTGCGATTGGATGCAAGTAGAACGGAGTATTTTGGACAGTAATATGGATAGAAAAAAAGGAATGCGCCCTTGCTCATGAAACAAGGGCACATTCCTTTTTTAGTTAATCCTTTTTATTCGAAATTGAAGTTCAAGATGATCAATCTAGAGGTAAGTCTCGACATGGCGTAGTTGAATCTTCTATCGCTAAGTTCCGCGATTTCAGGTCGGTCTCTCTCCAGCACATCTCCAAGGCCAAAGTAGAATTTCAATTCAGGAGCCAATTTGAAGTATGGCAAATAGAAATCAAGGCCTATACCCACTTCAACTCCGTAATCGATTTGTTTTAGCATAACGGGCGCTTCGCTGTCTCGTCCCATATCCACGGTGAATGCGCCACCAGCCAATAGGTATGGACGATAATTGTTTTTGCGTTGTCCGCGGAATTTCAAGGTAAGCGGAAACTCCATCATATTGGATTGTACCGATACGGTTCCATTCTCCCTTTCCTCTCCTTTGGCGTTACGGAAAGAGAGTTCTCTGGTGTTGAAGAAAAGGGTAGGTGTGAAGCGAAGGTCCAACCAAGAGAAAATTCTAAGGTCGGCGATGATACCTACTGAAAATCCGCAAGAGAGTTTAGTATCCTCTCCGTACCATATTTGTCCTTCATTCTCTTCTCCATTTTCGCTTCCCTCTTCGTAAAGTTGTCCATCTTGGGTGGTTAATATTCCAGAGTTGGTTACGTTGAAATCCATGGTGTTCAAACCTAGGATGAAGCCAAAGTGGTATTGTCTATTGTCCGCATTGATAAGATTTAGGGTCTTACCATGCGCATATTCAGCTCTGGCTGATGTGTGGACCATCAGTAACGCAGTTGCGAATAATATGCTTAAAAATATCCTTTTCATTTAACTAGTATTACGTTCTATTAAAACGTATCTTCCTGGTTTTTATTATAGTTATTGTCTAATCATTTGAATGCGTAAGATACGCCAAGTGTGGCGTAGATAGGGTAGAGGTTGAACGAAATAGTCTCAAAGTCGGAGACAAAGATGTTGTTCACGCCCCAGTTAAGATCCGCGAAAGCTCCGAATCTCTTGTGGAATTGGAATACGCAGCCTGCTGTCGCACCGAGTTGAATATTTCTCATATCTTCAGAGAAATCAAATGTTTGAGGCTTCTCGTCAATTTCGATCTTGGCGCCGGTTGGATCACCTTCGCGAAGGTAACCGTTGCATACCTCTCCGTTGAATTCATGTTTGACTGCGTATCCAAGGTACATACCAGCATGTACGCACCATTTCTCTGAGCAATTCAAAGAGGCGGAAACTGGAATTGTTAATTGCATAATATCGGAGGACATGGTGACGTCACCTGTCCATCGTCCGCTGACAACACCTCCTTCGTCGTCCATGATGGACATGCCATAGTTTTTGACGGTCGCTTCAGTGGTCATACCTTTTCTCTCAAGACGTACGCCTGTAAGGATGCCCCAACGTTCAGAAAGGCCGATGTTATAAAGGGCTTGTACGGAGAAGTTGAATAGCGGTTTGAATCCGTTGATTTTTCTGATTTCAGCAGGGATGGGAAGGGGAGCGGTTCCACCGATACCATAACCTAGTTTGATCTCGAAGAAGGAATTCTTTGTGGTTAAATCCTCTTCTGCCGCTTTTGTTTCCAGTGCGAATGCGTTAGCGTTTAATAGTAGGCATCCCGCTATGATGGTGAATATTTTTTTCATGCTAGTCATCTTTATTTACATTCAACAGTTACTTCATCCACTTGGAGCGTGCTGCCGACAGCACCTGTGAAGACGTCTCCCTTTAAACTAGAGGAGAATACCAAGGCGAAGTTATATCCGAAATTCTCTAGACGTTGAGGATCGATGGTCTTGCCGTTGACAGGTTCCAATTCGATGGTGAATTCTGTCCATTCGTCTGTCTCCTTTGGGTTTGAAATGCGTCCATAAAGTGCATTGCTAGGGCTTCCGAAGGATCCTGTTCCATCAACGATCACTTGTTTGCCATTCTCGTCTGTATTCTCATAGAACATCGCATAGATGTTGAAGGAGTCTTTTTCATCCAACACATTGCCATCCTTGTCTGTGGTTTGAGGACCCGCTTTGAATTTGTAATATCCTTTGATGGTAGTTGGAACCTTTCTGAATGGAATACCGAACTTAGTAGCGGCTAGCGGTGCCTTTAGTGCGTTGGCAACGTCGAACGAACCTAAAAATAGGTTGCCTGGAGCGATAGGCATTCCCGCCATTGCGCCAAATGATCCGGCCGAACGGGTTACCATTTGAAGACATTTGCCACTCTTGCCATCTGATACGATCGCAGTTGGATATTCAGTTGGCGTAGCGAGTCCGTTTGCCAAACAATAGCCTGGGTTTCCTGAACCCCACCAGTTTAGCATGGTTCGTCCGTCGACTATCTCTGTAACGACATGGTATTTGTTATTACCGCTTAATTCGAATGTCTCAAAATCATATTTGGTTGTGAGTTCGACAGAGATGTAAGAGACGTTATAGGTGCGTTTCCATTGACCATCTTGGGAGGTGACGGTGTATTGCACCGATTTGCCTCCAGAGAAGTCATGGGCGGATCCATTCTCAGGAGAGATGGTCGCTCCATCCGTCAAAATGAATTTGGGTGTTCTGGCTGTCAAGTCAACACCTGCCATTACAGGAATGTCGATATTGCTGGTGATACTGGAGATGGGCATTGTAGTGTCCGCAGCCAGGATAAGGATTTTTTTGTCTGATGAGAGATCGCAGGAAAGAATGTCCGCTTCGGCGTTCAATGGCTCATCTTGGATACAACTGGATAGAATAATAGTGGCAGGTAAGACCGCAACTATCTTTTTTAAATACTTTATCATTTTTCTTTTATTCAATTGACCGCGAATCTAATCATATTTTTCCGTATTCAAAAGAGAAACGCTTCCCACGCTACGTTCAAATACAAATACTTTGTCGAAATTGCTGTGATAAGTGTGGATGAGCGCCTCGTTTGCGGTCAAAGGGTTGTATGAACTGGACATCAAGAAGCTGTTTTGGATGATAATCAACCATTGCTCGTCGCATTCGGGGTTGTATTTGCGTAGTTTGCACTCCTTGGCGATGAGACGTTGGGACACGCTTGCGATGGAGAGTGGTTTCACCTTGGTGGAGATGGCGGCATACCATAAGCCGTCATACCATCTTCCCGTCACATTCTTGATGTTGATGCATTCGATTTTGTTTGGTAGATTGTTGAATCCATATTTGGAGGTGCGGTCAATCTTGTACTGGATGCCTGTCGCCTCGGGGAGATTCTCTTCCACCAGTTTTACGATGGTCTCCGCAAAA
The DNA here is from genome assembly GCA_024401515.1 of Paludibacteraceae bacterium. Taxonomy (GTDB): domain Bacteria; phylum Bacteroidota; class Bacteroidia; order Bacteroidales; family Paludibacteraceae; genus UBA1181. The sequence goes on from JAKSKY010000017.1 coordinate 29,956, forward strand.
TCCTGTCGAATGATGGTTCGCATATCGTCATCGAGTGTGGAGACTGTTTCGTTGAGTTCGTTGGAGAAGTGAACATCCACGATGAGTTTGAAGTCGCGGTGTTTCTCTTCAAATATGTTTTGGGCATCTTGCATCAGCAATGAGAGGAAATCCTCGTGGGCGCGTAGGTTAAATTCCTTGTCCTCCCTTTCGTACTTTAATTCGGTGAGCTCAATGCCATAGAGACGTTTGTTGGCGCGCAATAGGAAGTCGGGCGCCTCCGATTTCTCGAGTTCGCCTATGGGGAAATCAGGGCAATAGGAGCGGAAGGTCTGAATGATGGCCCATTCCCTTTTGTCCTTTTTCTCTTGATTATGACTAATCTCCGCGCTCATAACACACTCCTTGGGTTGTTAAATTTTGGTGTTGGACACCTTCTTTTAACAAATATAACGAATGAAAGCGTGAAAACCAAATCAATATTTCGCTTTTATGGTAACTCCCCAATCCTTCCACTCCTTCTCTTTAAGTACGGTGTGGTATTCTTTAGGCTCCAATTCCTCCACTGCTTTGTTGGCGACATCAATTCTTTTTTGAAGCGCCGGATGGTCAGAGAGAATGGATATGTCGTCAAAGGCGGTTCCTGTCAATAGCTTGTCGAAGAATATAGCCAATCCGCTTGGGTCGATATCCGCTTGATAAAGATATTGGATGGCAAGGTCATCCGCTTCCGCTTCCCGTTCACGACTCATGTGGTTGGTGGTGAGCGTGGAGGCAATTTGTCCCACATCACCTAAAAAGGCGGTAAGGACGAGTGAAATACCTATGCTGCTTTTTGCATTTTTGATCACGTGTTTCTTCTCGATGTGACCTATTTCATGGCCAAGAACAGACATAAGTTCCTTTTCGTCATCGCAATTTTTGACAAGTTCCGTATAGACGACTAGGTTTCTACCGGCATATGCGAAGGCGTTGACTTCTTTGCTTTTCACTAGATATACATTGATGGAGTCCATACCGTTCTTTTCGCATAGGTAGTCCACCATTTTTTTCAATGGTTCCGTATCTTTTTTATTGGTCACTATTTTAGGCTCGAATGTCCTATAAGTCGCCTCTTCCAGCAATGATTCCATAGGGTTCCCTGTGATGTCTAAAGATTCCTTCAAGTTCATTATCTGGAAACCGCAAAAGAGTGCGCTAAGGAGAGCGCCTGTGAAACATCCTTCTTTCACCAATTTATTTTTAGCTATTTCTGCTTTTTGGGTGTAGATAGGATCGGCAGGAATCCATCTTCTCTCCCATTTGTCCCAGGATACCTTTCGACAGATGATATGGGCTAGGCTGGATACGATGGGTATGTTGATCTCCTTATCGTTGGAGACAAGTATGCAGCATACGACGGAGGTGATGATCTCTCCAATGTTGAGCGTGATGGTGATAGCGAAGAATGCGATGATTGGGTTGGTGATTTCTATCTCCCCCCAAATGATGTTCCAAACAAAATACCATGCTAAGGTATTCATAAAGAAGAGTGGTATTTGTGATAGTAGGGCATTGGTGACATGCCAACGGACGAAATAACTCTTTTTCCTGTGTGCGAAGAAATATATGATGTTGGATATCAGATTGATGATCGGAATGGGCATAGTGGAGATAAATACCGCCAACGACATCATATATCCGTATATGGCCGCCTGTTTGTCGCTTGACATCTGGTTCTTCATAAAGAGATGATTTAATTTAAAAACAACATTATACAAAGGTAGTATTTTTACTTGATGCTTTGATTCCTTTTGAAAAATAAACAACTCTTAATCCGGATAAGACAGCTTCTAAATTTGCAGATTATGGATACAATTTGTATTTTAGCGAATCAAACACGCTTGAATTTTTATCTAATTATAACATGAAAAATGCAACAGACTTTCTTATCGATATTTCCGGTAAGATGGACAAGAAAATGTCGATTGTCCAAAATGTATTGATGGATGGCATCATTCCAAACATGGAATTCTCTGAGCCATTTGGTATGCGTACATTCCTCTCAGTGGTAAAATCCCCTATTATCATCAATTCTTTGGATATGGGAAAGAATTTGAGAGAGGAGTTCGTGAAGAAAATCCAAAACCTTCCTTTCCCTAATGGTGGCGCTCCTATCGCTGAGGCCTTCAAGGAGTCAGTGGCTGGATTCAAGAAGTATGAGGCTGCAAAGGGTGCGGTAACTCGTCGAATCGTTTATGTGACCAATGGAGACGATACTGATTCAGGCGTCTTGGATTACGAGGTGGAGAAGGTAATCAAGGATTATCCTATTCAAGTCAATATTATCGGAATCTGTATGTCGGAGTCTGATCAAAATAGCGCGAAGAAGGTGACTGAGATGACGGGAGGCGCTTTCTGTAATGTGGAAGAATCAACGGACTTGGCTACTCTTCGCACCATCTTGTCTCCAGTTATCGATGCGTTGCACAATGTGAAGCCTGTTAAGGTGGAGGCCCCAGTTGTGAAGGAAGAACCAGTGGTTGCGCAAGTGAAGGAGGAGGTTCCTGCTCAAGCGAAAGTGGTTGAGGTGAAGGTTGAAGCACCTGCCATTAAGATTGAAAAGGTTGAGACGCCGGTCGTGGATGAGGAGAAGGAAAAGGCTCGTCAATCACAAATCGCTGAGATCGCGAAATCAAAATCAGCAAGAGGAGAGAATAAAATCGATTTGAATGCGATGGCGGAATCCAATGCGATGATTATGTCGGTTTTGGAGCAAAACAAGAACATGGTGGCTCAGTTATTGGAGGATAAGAAAGCTGATGCGAACGCTATGGATATGCTGATGGTTACCATCAAGGAGAATGAATCAACTATTCAAGAGTTGAGAGAGGTGAATGGTAAATTGTCTAACCAAAACCAAGATTTACAAGCTTTGGTGGAGGAGCAGAAGATGAATTTCGAATCATTGACCGCTGATTTCAAATCATTGACAGAGGAGAAATTGGCCTTGCAAAAGGAGATTGATCGTTTGCGTGAAATCGCCAATGAGATGTTGAAGTAATTAATCTCTTGATAGAAAATAAAATAGGGGAGTGCAAGTGCATTCCCCTATTTTGTTATAGATAATTGACTATCTTATTTGTTCGCTGGTGCCTCTACTGGCTTAGCATTTTCAATCACCTCCTCTTGAGGTTGTTGAAGTTGTCCGGCTGTGCCTACCTCTACATTATGTTGTTTGGCCCATTCCGCAGCCCAATCGTTGAATCCGAAGTAATATAGGGCATATCCGACAGCGCCCATGATACAACCTATGATAATGAATCTTCCTAGGAAGGTTAATCTGCTAAAAAATCCCATAGTATATTATTTTAAAAATTAGCACCATTTATTTCTTTCCATTGTCACCTTTTCCGCTTCAGGTTGGGTGATTGATTCTGGCTTCATCTCCTCGTAAGGAACATCTATCGCGCTCTCAGAGAAAGAGGAGAAGGATTCCTTGCCGCCATACTTCTTGATGATCTTGTTCACCTTATCCACATTCACCGCAGTCTCAAGGTTGATGTTCTCAAGTACACCGTTTGAATCATCCAAGAAACGCTCCATCTCTGCCACACTCATATCGATGGTATTGGTGATGTACTCAATGGCCATCTCCTCCTCCAAGCTTTGCGCGTCACCGCTAAGAATGCTGCTAATGGATTTCAAGGCGCTCTTTTGGGCTTCAGCAGCCTCATAAGCATCCTTGGTACGTTTTAGATCCAAAGTAGAACGCTCTATTTTTGCCTTAGCGACAATTTCCAGACGCTCCATCACCTCTTGGTATCTTTCAGAGGTGGCGATTCTTTGCTTTTGGCTCTCGATGATTTGGTCCAATCTCGCGATGTCGTTGCTGATAGTTCCTACGCTCATTTCAAGGCGAAGTTGCTCGTTTGAGCTGACGCCACCGATTTTAAGTCTTGAGTTTTGGATATTCAACTTGCTGATATTGTCCGCTTGTTGCTCCTCGTATTCACTTAACTTTCTCTTCATCTTGATCAAGATGGCTTTGAGGTTGGTGATGTTCTCGTGGACATTGTTCAACTTATCCTTCATCTTCGCGATGGATTGCTCTAAGATGGAGATAGGATCGATCTTGACGAAAGTACCTACGATTTTTCTGTTGAGTTGGTACCAGAAGAGGGAAACCCATTTCCAGAATTGTTTGCTGGTGAGGACTGCGATAATGGCTGTGATGCAGACGCACTCTCCCATGAAAAACAATGTGTTTCCAGCAATTGCGATAAGAGTAGGCAAAAGTTTAACAAAGCCAAATCCCAAACCGCAGGCAAGCGCTACTGCTGTGATTTTGGCGAATGTTCCACCAGGACGGTTGAAGAGTGCCTTGATGGAGAAGTTTCCGTTCTTTCCGTTTTTGCTATTGTTATTGGTCTCGTTTGTCGGAATTAAATTGGTATCCATATTGTACTGATTTTTAAATATTCAAATTAGACATTACCTCTTTGTCGGCTTGTAATTTGGCGATCAAAGCGTTAATTGTGTTTTCGAAGACTTGTTGATTGTGGGCAATGTTTTTGTCCGCATTGGAAACTGCTTCTTGACTCTTCTTGATTTGTTCTGAAAGTTCCGCTTGTTTCTTCTTCAATTCCTCAATTTGCGCCATTAGTTTATTACAATTGGCGTTCATCGTTTGAATCTCCGTGTTCTTTAACTCCACCTCCCTGCGTCTCTTCTCTTGGAATTGTCTCTTGCCGCTCTCGAGCTCCTCTTTCACGTAGCTGATGTAAACATCCACTGAGTTAAGAAGGGTTTTCTTGTTGAAGTTCGGATATTGGGACTTTAAGACATTGAAAGCAAGCTCATACCTCTTTTCGACAGGCAATCCGGATGATTCCATGGATGTGGAGTAGGTAACCAATTCCATCATGTCAGGACCAGGGATGTTTCGGTCTTGTAGTGTCTTCCACAATCTTTGTTGGACGTCAATGCTGACCTCCGTTGTGCTATCGATTGTGTAAGGGAGTGGAGTTGGCTCCGGAGTCTCTGCCTTAGGAGCAGTTTGTTGTGATTGTGGTTTGGAGGCAGATTGCCCCTTCTTTCCTTCGTTGTTATTTTTCTTTTCCTCCGGTTCCGGCTTGATAAATAAATCGATAAGACCCATAATTCTATTATTTCAATTATCGTAATGCTTCATTGGGCGAATCGCAAGGAAACCTTCTGAAGCGCTTGTTTATATTCACAATGCAAATTTATCAAAAATAGTAGATAGATAAGTATAAAACAATAGTTGTTCGTCGATTTTTTGTTAATAACACACAAAAACAACGTATGATGCCAACTCTTGCGTCATAAAACAAAACTCCAGCACACCGTTTTAAGTGTGCTGGAGCCTTAGGTGGAGATGCAGGGATTCGAACCCTGGTCCAAACGGGGAAATCATAAGCTTTCTA
>JAKSKY010000018.1 GCA_024401515.1 Paludibacteraceae bacterium
AGTCCTGACCTTTTCTGTGTTGAATATCTGTTGATATCTTATTTTACCAACTCCAAAGTGTCTGAAGCGATGGTGTACTCTTCGTCTGTAGGAACGACGATCACGGTCACCTTGGAATCCTTGGTGCTGATGATCTTCTCCTCGCCGTGGACTGTGTCGTTGATCGCCTTGTCCAACTTGATGCCGAAGAACTCCATATCCTTCAAAACGCCCTCGCGGACTGGCTCCACGTTCTCGCCGATACCACCAGTGAAGACGATGACATCCACACCGCCCATAGCGGCCATATATGCGCCAACGTACTTCTTGATACGGTAGATGACCATATCCAAAGCCAACTTGGCGCGCTCGTTACCAGCGGCGATGGCTGCGCGGACCTCACGCATATCGGAAGATACGCCTGAAATACCCAACATACCACTTTGCTTGTTCAAGATGTCTGATACCTTCTTAGCGTTGTATCCCTCGGTCTCCATCAAATAGGTGATGGCGCCTGTGTCGATGTCACCGGAACGGGTACCCATCATCAATCCCTCCAATGGAGTCATACCCATGGAAGTATCGAATGATTTACCATCCTTGATGGCGGTTACGGAGCTACCGTTACCGATGTGGCAGGTAATCATCTTGGTTCCCTCTGGCTTCATGCCCAAAACCTCGAACGCACGCTTTGAAACGTAGCGGTGGCTGGTTCCGTGGAATCCGTAACGACGAACCTTGTCTTTCTCGTACAACTCGTAAGGAATAGCATATAAGAATGACTCCTTAGGCATGGTTTGGTGGAAGGCGGTGTCGAATACCGCAACTTGAGGACAGTTAGGCAACAAGGCCTCCACTGCCATGATACCCTTCAAGTTAGCGGGGTTGTGCAATGGACCCAACGGGAAGCATGCGCGGATTTGATCCTTAACGGTTTGGTTGACGATGCAGCTCTCTGTGAACTTGTCACCTCCGTGGAGAATTCTATGTCCTACCGCGTCCACCTCGTTAAGAGACTTGATGCAACCCTCTTGAGGATCGGTCAAAATGCTGAATATTAATTGGATACCATCTGAGTGGTCAGGCATGTCCTTCTCGATGATAGCTTTTTCGCCCTTTTTGTTAGTGTATTTGAGGAATGAGCCAGGGATACCGATCTTCTCGACACCACCTTGTGCCATTACCTCCTTGGAGTCCATGTTGAACAATTTGTACTTGATGGATGAACTACCGCAGTTGATTACTAAAATCTTCATTCTGTTTGTTGTTTGTTAATGGTGTACGTATGTACACATAGAGACGGTGTACACACCGTCTCTACATGATTTGCAATTAATTCTTCTTTGCCTCGATGGCTTGGTTGGCTGTGATGGCGATCAACTTCACAACATCCTCTACGGAGCAACCTCTTGAAAGGTCGTTGATAGGAGCGGCCAAACCTTGCAACAATGGACCGATAGCCTCTGCGCCAGCCAAACGTTGAACCAACTTGTAACCGATGTTACCAGCCTCCAACTCAGGGAATACCAATACGTTAGCGGTACCAGCCACCTCGCTGTTAGGAGCCTTGCTCTTCGCAACGGAAGGAACGATAGCCGCATCAGCTTGCAACTCACCGTCGATCTTCATATCTGGAGCGGATTCCTTCGCGATGTTGGTAGCCTCGATTACCTTGTCCACCATCTCATGCTTTGCGCTTCCCTTGGTAGAGAAAGAGAGGATAGCGACTCTAGGATCCTCGAAACCGTAGATGCTCTTAGCGGTCTTGCCAGAGCAGATGGCGATTTGTGCCAACTCCTCTGCGGTTGGGTTAGGTGTTGCGGCGCAGTCGGCGAACAACATCATACCGTTGTAACCAATGTTCTTATCCTTGAAGATCATCAAGAAAGATCCTGATACGCAACCTACGCCTGGTTGGGTCTTTACGATTTGGAAAGCTGGACGAAGCACGTCACCTGTGAAGTTTCTTGCACCTGCCACCTCACCGTCGGCGTCACCGTTCTTGATCATCAAACATGCCAAGTACAATGGATCCTTGATCTTCTCTACTGCTTGCTCCTCAGTCATACCCTTCTTTTGACGAAGTTTGAAAAGCAAGTCTGAATATGTTTTGCCGTTAGGATTGTTCATTGGGTCGATGATCTCCGCCTTGGCGATGTTCTTCAAACCGTTCTTAGCGGCCAAATCCTCGATCTCTTTCTTGTTACCGATCAAAACGATCTTTGCGATACCTTGCTCCAACACGATGTCGGCAGCCTTCAAAGTTCTCTCTTCTGTTCCTTCTGGAAGAACGATGCGTTGAGGGTTCGCTTGAGCCCTTTTGATAATGCTTTCAATCAATTCCATTTTCTTCTAAATATTTCGTTAATTGTATTTCTGTTATAGGTTATATCCTACAAAGATAAAAAAAAGATATGGGAAATACATTTTTTTAGAAGTTTTAATGATGCTAGCCAAACTCCCTTAGAAATCGATGCCTTTAATCGGAAAAATATTATTATTTTTGCCGATAATGCATATTTTGTAAAAGATTGAAAGTATGGAAGTAAAGATCATCAATAAATCAAAACATCAATTGCCGCAATACGCCACTCCTCTTTCCGCTGGAATGGATTTGCGCGCCAATATTGATGAACCTATCAAAATCGGTTCTTTGGAGCGTGCCATGGTGCCAACTGGCATTTACATCGCCTTGCCTGAGGGTTACGAGGCTCAAATCCGTCCACGTAGCGGTTTGGCTGCTAAAAAGGGAATAACGGTGTTGAATACCCCAGGAACCATCGATGCCGATTATCGTGGTGAGATTAAGGTGATTTTGGTGAATTTGTCTTCTGAACCTTTTGTCATTGAGGATGGTGAACGCATCTGCCAAATGGTGGTCGCTAAACATGAACGTGTGGACTGGACAGAGGTGGACACTTTGGATGAAACGGAACGCGGAGCGGGAGGTTTTGGACATACAGGCGTGAAATGATTAGATTCTCAAAGATATTATTAGTTGCGGTCGCTTTGTTTTCTTGGGGACTTGCTCCGTTATGGGCGGGGGAGACGGATGCCCAAAGGAAGATGAAGCTACAATACTATTATCTTGAGGCATTGAGGCAGAAACAGGCTGGGCATTACGGAGCGGCGATCGATAACCTTTATCGTTGCAACTCGTTGGACAATAAAAATAGCGAGGTGTTCGCTACATTGTCTGATATTAACATGGAGTTGTATCCCAATGATCCTTCCGTCGCCATCGAACAGATGAAAAAAGCCTGTGAGTTGGAACCTGATAATATAGAATATAAGAAACGTTTGGCCGGTCATGCGGTCAATGCGATGGACTTGGACCTTGCGGCTCAACTCTATGAGGAGTTGGTGAAAAAGGATAGCAAACAAAAGAATATCTATTACTACTATTTGGCGAGCATTTATACCAGCAAGGGGAAATACCAACAGGCCATAGACGCTTGGGATGGTTTTGAACTTGAGGAGGGGATAAATGAAACGGTATGCAAAGAAAAGTTTAAACTTTATGCCTACCTTAAAAAGGACAAGAAGGCCTTCGCCGAGATGGATAAGTTGATTAAGTCAGCGCCGAGGGAGACGAAGTATATCGCTTTGAAGGCCCAATTGTACGCTGCGATGGATAAGAATAAGGAGAGTGAGAAGTGCTTCTTGAATGGTTTGAAGACCTTCCCGAATGACCCTACCCTTAAAGTGGAGTATGGCTCTTTCCTTTCTGAAACGGGTCGAGAGAAAGAGGGCATCGCCAAGTGGTTGGAAGTCTTAAAAGATCCGGAGGCCAGCTATTTGACGAAACATGAGTTGCTCTATCGCATCGCCAGTGATACATTGTATGATATTGATGATGCCTACTATTTGGATGTGATTAACCAATATCCGAATGAGGAGTATCCTCTTTTAGTCTACTCTTCCGTCTTGATGGGCAGAGGTGATTCCACTTCAGTGTCTTATTTACGGAAGGCTTTGGCGCTAAATCCGAAGCATGAGGATGCGTGGCTGACGTTGATCAATTACTATGTCGCGAAAAAGGATACGACCCTTATGTTGTCCGCTTGTCAGGAATCGGTGGAACAATTCCCTGAGAATCCGAATCTTTTGGATGTCTATGCGATGACGCAGATGATTGTGGACAAAAAGGAGGAGGCCCTATCCTTATGGAAGAAGGCATCGGTATCGGCGGTCGCTTCTGGACAGATGAATTTAGCGGCTGAAATTTATGCGAAGCGAGGAGATCTGTTCATGTCCATGCATCAGCCCGATTCTTGTTTTGCCATGTATGATTCCTCATTGGCTATTATGCCAAAAAATGTTTTGGTCTTAAATAATTACGCATTTTATCTGTGTGAGGTGAATAGAGACCTTGATAGGGCGGAACGGATGAGCCTACAGACTTTGACCATTAGTCCCAAAAGTCCAGTCTTTTTGGATACTTATGCTTGGGTCTGTTTCAAGAAGGGTGAGTATAACGCTGCCATGCTGTACATACAACAAGCCTACTCGAATGGAGGAAATGTGGATCCGGAATTGTTGGACCACTATGGAGATATTCTTTATAAATGTGGCGGGAAAGAGGCTGATTGCCAAAAATTTTGGATGGAGTCTTTACGCATTTTCACCACAGAACAGAATGATCGGGAGTATGAGTGGATGGATAAGTTAAAGATAAAAGCGGAGACGGGAAAGTATGTTGAGTAGATGGACCATATTATTTGTCTTTTTGTTGACACTCTTCGCTTCATGTTCTTCGTTGAAACATAGAAGTTCCAAGACGGATAAAGATGCATTGCCTTCTTTGTCATACGAAACGTTTGGCGCGAAAGCTTCCGTTTCGATGGGTGGCCTTAGTGTCAATGCGAATCTGCGCATGAAGCGGGATAGTTGTCTTTCCATTTCCATCCAACCCTTTGCCGGCGTGGAGGTGGCGAGATTATTCGTTACCAATCAGGAGGTTTGTTTGGTGGACCGTATCAATAAACGATATGCGGTAATGGACCTCTCCTCTACGGATGAGGTTCCTAGTGAATATCTTAAATTGTTGAGTGTTAGAAAGCTACAAGCTTTGTTGACCAATCAGTTGTTTCTTCTCGATGAAAGGGATGCTGTGGCGACGAAGTCTGATTTTTCCGCTACGGAGATAGCTGATTCTTGGTTGTTGCAATATGCGGATCCCAAATCTCGTTTTAGTCAGGAATTCACACTGAATGGTGCCCAAAGGGTGAAAAATGGTAGCGTCTCATCGAGTCAAGGCTCTATCCGTTGGGATTATTTGCAGTTCGAGCCGTTGGGCAATGGTTATCCATTCCCTATGGAGGTGAATCTTTTGGTGACCCAATCTTCTACTTATCAGGGCGGCTACCATTCTCCCCAAACGTCAGCGATGGAGTTGGGTGTCACGTATAAGAAAATTGAATTGAATAAAGACTATAGTTTCTCTAATCCAATCCCGAAGGGGTATCAGAAGGTGTCGGTGCGGAAAATACTTAGTCTCTTGAATTTTAAACGATAAACGATGCGTATTAAGAGTTACATCCTATCGATTTTGGCTATTTCAGCCTTTTGTGTCATGAGTTTCGTGGGCATTGAATCGCTCTCAGCTCAAACAAAGAAGCCGGCTCCTAAAACCGCGACGACACAAAAGAAGACAACCTCTACTCCGGCTAAGAAGACAACAACTACAAAGAGTACTTCGACTAAAACAACTACAGCAAAAAAGGAGGATATCAAGACGCTGAAAAATAAGCAGTCCCAACTTCAACAACAGATGCAGAATACAGACAAGAAGTTGAATGAGACGAGAAGAAGCACCAAACAATCCCTTCGTGAGCTGGAGCGTTTGAATGAGGATATTGTATATCGTGACCAATTGATCAAGAAGCAAGCGGATGAGTTGAATAGGTATTCTGTACAGATCGACTCCTTGAACGGCAGCATCGATCGACTCTCTGAGGAGTATAAGTCATTGAAGAAGAAGCAGTCTGATATGATCTATTATGCCTTCATGACGAAAAATTCACAATCTGATTTTATCATCTATATCCTTTCCAGTAAAAACTTCCAGGAGGCTTATCGTCGTGTTATCTACCTAAGTAATTTGGCTACGATGAGAAAGGAGCAATCCGCTGAGTTGAATAAGACCAAGCAGGAGATCCAAAACCATAGAGATAGGGTGGATGTCCTAAAGTCCCGCACGAAGGATCTTTTGGCGAAACAAGAGAAGGAGAAGGAGTTCGCAGTTTATCAAAAGCAGAAACAAGACAAATTGTTGGCCTCTTTGCAGGCACAGGAGAAGTTCCTGAAAAGCGAATTGCAGAAACAACAGCAAGCTTCTGAGCAGCTGAATGATAAGATTCAGAAAATCATCGCCCAACAGGCTGAGGCTGCTAAGAAACGTACGCAACCTACAAAGACCACTTCGAAGGGTGGTTATGCCATGACCAAGGAGGAGACCACCGTGGCAGGCGGTTTTGAGAAAAACAAAGGCCTTTTGCCTTGGCCGGTGAAGGGAACTATTACGGGTAGTTTCGGTAAGCAACCTCACCCGGTTTTGAAGGATGTGACGGTGAACAACAAGGGTGTATACATCACCGCCGTTCAGGGCTCAAAGGCTACGGCGGTTTACGATGGAACGGTTTCCCAATGTTTCTCAGTGCCAGGTAACAACAATGCGGTGATTATCCGTCATGGTAATTATCTGACTGTATATGCGAACTTGACCGATATTTATGTGAAGACGGGTGCTAAAGTCACCAAGGGAACGGCGATCGGTAAGATCTACGAAGACAGTGACGATAAAAATAAGGCGACACTCTTTTTCCAAGTATGGAAAGAAAAAAACTTGCTCAATCCTCAACAATGGTTGAAAAAATAAAAAGAGATTATTATCTTTACAAAATAAAACATACGAAAAGTAGGCAATATGGAGGATAAAGAGAAAAATGAATTGGATTTATTGGATATCCTAAAATCCATTGGTATAGGCATAAAGAAAGGATTCTTCGCGACGTTGAAAGGGTTAGGATGGCTATGTCGCTTGATTTACAAATACAAATACTTGACATTGGGTTGTTTGGTGTTGATGGGTGTCGTTTGCGCTTATCAAAACAGAACAAAGATATATAAGGGAGAGGCGGATCTTAAATTGATCTCATTCCCATCATATTTCGTGAAGAATTTGTTGGATCCTATCCATTCTCAATGTGTTTGTTCGGATAGTGTTACAGTAGCCAGAAAGTTGAACCTTTCCGAGCATGACGCTTCCATGATCACGGCTGTAAAGTCTTATTATTATGTGGATATCCAAAATGATGGTACGCCGGATTTTGTGGACTATAATAATAAGTTTGACATGAATGATACCACGATGTCCATTCTTCCTTGGAAGATTAGGGTTTCTGTGGAGACTCGTGACACTTCCGTGTTGGCGAAGTTGGCGGATGCTTTCCTCTATGCGATTACCAATAATAGTCAGGTGAAGAAGGAGAACGCGTTGCGTATCGAACATTTGGAGGAGAAAATCCAAATGGTTGACCGAGAGATTCTTCTTTTGGATAGCTTGCGTAGAAGAGAGTATTTCGAGAAGAAGAAGGATGTGATGCTCGCGATGGATAAGACAGTGATGTTGAACGAACGTGAGATGAAGTTGTACCACAATGATTTGCTCGAATTGGAAAAGACGAAGCAGGATTTGGTGTGGGAACGTAAGATTTATGATATCTGTGTCTCTTTCGAGAATGATTTCGAGGTAGATCCTCGACCTATCAATAGATGGACTAAAACTTATCCTAAATATATGTTCTTAGGATTGTTGATCGCAATCGCGTTGGCTTGTCTATACGAAAGTAGAGAGAAGATCAATAAGTTCTTAAATAAAGAAATTTAATGGCTCGAATTTATAGGTGGGGTATTATTGGCGCTGGTAACATTGCCGGTGCTTTCGCCCAAGGACTCTCTGTTTTGCCCAATGCGGAGTGTTATGCTATCGCATCCCGTGATGAGGAGAAGGCCGCATCTTTCGCTCAAAAGCATGGCTGTAAGAAGTATTATGCCTCTTATGCGGAGATGTTAGAAGATCCTAAGGTGGACATTGTCTATGTGGCTACACCTAATAATCTCCATTACACGCATACGATGATGGCTTTGGAGGCGGGTAAACATGTCCTTTGTGAAAAACCATTCGCCATCACATGTGAACAGGCGATGGCCATGATGCGTACTTCCCGCGAAAACAACCTTTTCTTGATGGAGGCGTTGTGGAGCAGATTCCTCCCTTCGGTTATTGAGACGAAAAGACTTTTGGATAGTGGTGAGATTGGTAATCCGTTGCTTCTACAGGCCGAATTCGGTATCCATCCATCCTATGATCCCAATAGCAGATTATTCGATCCCAAGTTGGGCGGAGGTTCCATTCCCGACATTGGAATTTATCCCATATTCTTGGCCTTGTACCTTTTGGGAGAGCCGATCTCCCTTGACATCGAGTCCGTCCCAGCCCCTACGGGTGTGGATATGACCACTACGATCGTGATGAAGCACAAAGAGGGAAGAATGAGTGTGCTCACCTCCTCCTTCGCATTCGATTTGGAGTCGGATGCCAAGATTACGGGTGATGCGGGAAGATTGAGGCTTGCCCGTATGTTCCATATCCCTACGAAGTTGATGTTGCGTCGCAATATGGATGAAGCTGAAGTGGAGATTCCTCTGAATTTGGAGGGTAATGGATACAATTATGAGGCGCAGGAGGTGATGCGTTGCATCAGCGAAGGCAAAATTGAGAGTGATCAGTGGAGCCATCAAAATACATTGCGTCTGTTGTCTATCGTGGAACAAGCGGCGAAGGGCGCATTTCTAAATCTATAAGATTGTGGTTTTAAATTATATTTGGATCGGATTTTTCATGGTGTCACTGGTTGTGGCATTCGCGAAAGTTTTTTTCTATCATGATCCATATGTTTTTGAACGTATAATCACCAGTACCTTTGATATGTCGAAAATGGCCGTGATGGATATTGCGTTGCCGTTAAGTGGTGTGATGATTCTATGGTTGGGATTGATGAATATCGGCGAGAAGGCGGGTGCCATCAATTTTCTCTCTAAGTTGATCAGACCATTTTTTTCGAAACTTTTCCCAGAAATCCCCAAGGGCCATCCCGCACACGGCTTATTGGTGATGAATTTTGCGGCCAATATGTTGGGCTTGGATAATGCGGCCACACCGATGGGCTTGAAGGCGATGGAGAGTTTGCATGAAATCAATCCCAATAAAGATACCGCTTCCAATGCCCAAATCATGTTTTTGGCGTTGAATACCTCTGGATTGACTATTATTCCGATTACGATTATGGCGCAGCGTTCTGTAATGGGCGCCGCCAATCCTACCGATGTTTTCATCCCATTGTTGATTTCCACCTTTTTTTCCACCTTGACGGCCATTCTGTTTGTTGGTATTAAACAGAAATTGAATATCTGGAATTTTGTGGTGTTAGGGTGGATTTTGGGAATTGCATTGTTTATATCCGCCATTGTTTATGGTATTTCCGTTATCCCGAATGAATTGGCATACAGCGTTTCCAAGATGGGAGGCAATTGTATATTGTTCTTGATTATCATGCTTTTTGTCGGAGCAGGAGCCATCAAACGGATTAATGTCTATGAGGCATTTATCGATGGGGCCAAGAGTGGATTTGAGACATCCATTAGGATTCTCCCTTATTTGGTGGGAATGCTAGTGGGAATCGGTGTCTTCCGAGCATCGGGCGCTATGGATCTATTGTGTGATGGCATCACTCGATTATTCTCCTTCTTTTTCTCCGACACCCGTTTTGTGGATGCTTTGCCTACAGCTATGATGAAACCGTTGAGTGGTAGTGGCGCTAAGGCGATGATGGCGGAGGCGATGAAGACTTATGGCCCCGATTCCTTTGTGGCTAGGCTTACTTGTTTGTTCCAAGGTGCTGCGGACACAACGTTCTATATCATCGCGCTCTATTTTGGTTCCGTGGGAATCAAGAAGACCCGTTACGCAGTGACGGCAGGCTTGGTGGCTGACCTGGGAGGCGTGATTGCCGCTATTGTGGTCGCATACCTATTTTTTGGTTAATGATTAAATTTGAAAAAGTATGATTTACTATCAATCTGAAGATATCAAGATGCCTAAGATCGCTAAGCGAAAAGTTACCGCTTGGGTGAAGGAGGTGGCGAAGCGTCACGGTTATAAGGTGGGTGATATCTCCTATATTTTCTGCTCGGACGAAAAGATTTTGGAGGTGAATAGACAATATCTCCAACATGATTATTATACCGATATCATCACCTTTGATTATACGGAGGAGGATGTAATATCCGGCGATTTGTTTATCAGTTTGGATACAGTTCGTACCAACGCTGAACAGTTTAACGCCACTTATGAGAGTGAATTCTACCGAGTAGTTATTCATGGAATCCTTCATCTATGTGGTATCAATGACAAAGGCCCAGGTGAACGTGAAATCATGGAAGCCAATGAAAATGAGGCGCTTGCGTTGTGGAAAACAATGGGTGAGGCTCAATAATGATTCCCTAACTAGGAGCATCGACTAATTTGATATTGTAAATATTGCACACAATGACCCTAGTGTGTGAAAAAATAACTAATTTTGTGGCCAAATTGCGTTTGGATGAATATCCAAACTAGGCGAAATTTTGAATGAAGGTATCTTTAGTTATATCAACCTATAATTGGCCAGAGGCATTGGAATTATGCCTTATGTCTGCATTGAGCCAGACCCGACTCCCTGATGAAATTGTGATAGCTGATGATGGCTCGAAGGAGGAGACACGCCTCTTGATTGAGACCTATAAGTCTAAGACAAAGGTTCCCGTTCTCCATGTGTGGCATGAGGATTTGGGATTTAGATTGGCCATGATTCGAAATAGGGCGTTGCAAGCGGTGACTGGTGATTACGTTATCCAGGTGGATGGCGACGTCATCTTAAACCGTCACTTTGTGGCGGATCATATTTCGGTGGCGGAGAGGGGATGCTTTATTCGTGGTACCCGTGCTTGTCTCTCCGAGGAGGTGAGCAAGGATTTGCTTCAGAAGAAAAAATATTCGTTGACCCCCTTTTCAAAGGGTGTACGTCGACGTTTCAATGCGACTAGACTACCGTTCGCTTTCGCCCGTACGGAAAGTAATGGTAGCAAGGTGAAGGGCTGTAATATGGCCTTTTGGAAAGAGGATTTGATCAAGGTGAATGGATATAACAATCAATTGCAAGGTTGGGGGCACGAGGACGAGGAGTTGTGCTGGCGTCTCATCAATCTAGGCTTAAAGAAGAAGATTGTCAAAATGCATGCGGTTGTCTATCATTTGCATCATAAACTAACTTCCCGTGAATTGGAGGATCAACACCATGCTGCGTTGAATCGATGTATTCAGGAGCGTGTGACCTATGCGGAGGATGGTTTTGCTCAAATTAATGGAATATGACTACATCATTGATTATCGCCACCTATAATTGGCCGGAGGCTTTGGAGCTCTCATTGATGAGCGCTTTGAACCAGTCTCTGCTTCCTGATGAGATTATCGTCGCGGACGATGGTTCTACGGAGGAGACCAAAAGCATGGTGGACAAGTATAAGGCTTTGTCAAAGGTGCCGCTTCTTCATGTTTGGCATGAGGACGAAGGGTTCCGTTTGGCGAAGATACGTAACCGGGCCATAGCGGCTTGCTCAGGCGATTATGTCATTCAAGTGGATGGTGATATTATCATGCATCCTGACTTTGTGAAGGATCATGTGGACTTCGCCCGCAAAGGTAGTTATGTGAGCGGTAGCCGGGTGAATATGAATGAGGAGCTCTCTAAAAAACTCCAAAGGGAGAAGACCACGAAGGTGAATGTCTTTATGAAGGGAACCTCAAACTTCTTGAATGGCTTGCATTTACCCTTTTTGTCACGTTTCCAAGAGGATTACAGGAAAGAGGATCTCTACTATGTGCGTGGCTGTAATATGGCCTTCTGGCGTGATGACCTTGTAACGGTGAATGGCTACAACGAGGAGCTGCAAGGATGGGGCAGAGAG
Organism: Paludibacteraceae bacterium; assembly: GCA_024401515.1. Taxonomy (GTDB): domain Bacteria; phylum Bacteroidota; class Bacteroidia; order Bacteroidales; family Paludibacteraceae; genus UBA1181. Next base: position 12,049 of record JAKSKY010000018.1, read on the forward strand.
GATAATGAGATTTCGTGTCGGTTGAATAATATTGGTGATGTGCGGAGAATCGCGAAGTTCAGAGCCATTGAGTTCCACCAATACCATCCGGAATGTTCCCGAAATAGTCTCTCAAAAAACGATGATTTGTTGCATCAGACCATCGAAGAGAAGCTAACGAGATGTGAGAAAGGGTTGGATCAGTATTTATAACGGTGAACCCCTATTTATAATAGTAAATTATCAGTGATTGCTTTTAATAGCGGTCTTCAAAGAATTATTAGATATCTATGAAGCATTTTTTTACGTCGGTTTTAATGATGTTATCCACGCTAACGGCGGTGGCGCAGTATCAATTTACCAATAATAGTTTTGAACAGTGGGATAGCAACAAGGAACCTTCTGGTTGGAACTCATATCCGACTGCAGGAGGAGATTTTAGCGGACAGGTAAGGAGTGATAAACAGATTGAAAGTTCTACTGACGCGCATTCGGGAACCTATGCTACGAAGTTGATGGCTCGTAGTGTGTTGGGTATCGCGATTGCCAATGGTATGTTGACTACGGGTCAAATCAGTGGAAATAGTATGAAACCGAGCGATCCAACGAATAATAACTTATCGGATATTAAGAATGGATATTGCATGAAATTCACTGGTAAGCCTGATTCCCTTGCGTTATGGGTGAAGATGAATTATGCTACCACTTCTCAGAAGAGCCGTTTGCATGTTTTGCTCCACGATGCGGTGAATGTTACAGATCCGAATACAGAATGGAAGAATGTTGTGGCTGTGGCTGGAATGAATATGGACTACTCTACCACTTGGAAGCGTTATTCCGTGCCATTTTACTATAAGGGAGAAACTTTGACCATCGATTGCGATAACAGTGGTAAGTCCACTCCGAATGACCATACGCCAGCTAGCTCCAGCGCACGACCTTCCTATGTGTTGGCTACTATAGCCACCAATTATATGGCAGGAAAAGGAAACAAGAGTGATGTCTTGTTAGTGGATGATGTGTTGATGATTTACAACTCCAGCCTGAAATCCTTAAAGGTAAATGGAGCTGCTGTGTCAGGATTCAGTAAGACCAAGTATGCCTACACGGTTAATTCGACCTATTCGGATGGTTGTGTGGAGGCTCTTTCGGACGGACGAGGCGCTACGGTCACGGTTAAGTACGACGAGTCTACATACATTTGCACCATTACGGTAAAGGGAGATGACTATTCCTCCAATTCAAGCAATATTCACACCTATACCATTCAATTTAACAAGCCAGTTGTTTATAACTCTTTGTTGACCTCCTTGAGCGTGAATGGCACCAGCGTGGCTAATTTCAGCAGTGCCACCACCTCATACAATGTCTCTCCAATCTCTTACGAAGATGCGAAGGTGGCTTACACCGCTTCGGATAAGGCGACAGTGACCGAGAGTTTCGATGCCACCACCAATGTGTTGACACTCACGGTAAAGGGTGCCGATTATGCTTCGAACAGCGCCAACGTCCATGTCTATAAGGTTACCTTCCATGCACCATACGCCTCGTTGTTGACTTCGTTGAAGGTAAATGGAAAGCTCCTCTCTCCTGTAGCCGGCTCGACCAGCGATTATGTGGTGAGCGATGCAGCTTATGCGACCTCCACGGTGGATTATACCGTCTCGGCTGATGCGACGGTTGATAAGAGTTTCGATGCCACAACTAATGTGATGACTTTGACGGTGAAGGGTGGTGATTATGCTTTGAACAACAAAAATGTCCATACATACAAGATTACCTTCCATGCACCGTTCGGATCTTCTTTGACCGCTTTAAAGGTGAATGGAGCCAGTGTGGCGAATTTCGCATCCACCACATATGCTTATACGATATCCAATGCGGCGTACGCCACTTCTACTGTGGAGTATACAGCTTCCGCAGATGCGACGGTAGATAAGAGTTTCGATTCCGCGACCAATGTTTTGACCCTCACAGTGAAGGGTGGTGACTATGCTATCAATAGCAAGAACGTTCAAACTTACAAGATCACCTTCCATGCGCCATTCGCTTCAGAGTTGACTTCGTTGAAAGTGAATGGAACGAGTGTTCCAAAGTTCAGTGGATCCACTTATAATTACATGGTTTCCAATGCGGCCTATGCCACTTCAACGGTTGATTATACTGCTTCTGAGGGAGCAACCGTAGAGAAGAAGTACGATGCCGCCACGGATGTTTTGACCATTACGGTAAAGGGTGGTGACTTCGCTACTAATAGCAAGAACATTCATACTTATACCATTGCTTTCCATGCCTCTTTTGAGTCTTTGTTGACCTCGTTGAAGGTGAACGGAACAGCATTGGCAGGTTTTTCTTCCGCAACATCCGCTTATAAAGTGACGGATGCGGCCTACGCCACTTCAACGGTTGAATATACCGCTTCCGCTGAGGCGACGGTTGATAAGAGTTTTGATGCGACCACCAATGTTTTGACTCTTACGGTGAAGGGTGGTGACTATGCTACCAATAGCAAGAATGTCCACACTTATACGGTTACCTTCCATGCGCCATTTGAGGCGGTTTTGACTTCTTTGAAGGTGAATGGAACCAGTGTGGCGAAATTCAGTAGTTCAACTTTATCTTATGCTGTGGATGATGCGGCTTATGCTACCTCAACAGTTGAGTATACCGCTTCTGCCGAGGCTACGGTTGAGAAAAGTTTTGATTCCGCCACCAATATTTTGACCCTTACTGTTAAGGGAGGTGATTTCGCAACCAATTCGAAGAATGTGACGGTTTATAAAGTGGCCTTCCATGCTGATTTCGGCGCCTATTTGGTTTCTCTTTCCGTCAATGGAGCATCGGTTTCGGCTTTTGCGCCAAGTGTATATGAATATAGTGTGAAAGATGCGGCTTATACCACTTCTGTGGTGGAGTATGAGGCTTCCGCAGGCGCTATCGCAGAGAAGAATTTCGATGCGACCACCAATGTCTTGACGATTACAGTCAAGGGCGCGGATTTCGCGACGAATCCGAAGAATACCAATACTTACAAGGTTACCTTCCATGCACCATTTGAGGCGGTACTCACCTCTTTGAGCGTGAATGGAGCAGCCTTGTCAGGCTCACTTACCTACAAGTTGGATGATGCGGCTTATGCGACTTCAAAGGTGGTTTATACGGCTTCCGCTGAGGCGAAAGTAGAGGAGAGTTACGATGCCTCTACCAACATCTTGACCTTGACCGTCAAGGGAGGTGATTTCGCAACCAATTCGAAGAATGTGACGGTATATACTATTCAGTTCCACGCATCGTTCGAATCCTTCTTGACGACGTTGAAAGTGAATGGTGTAGCGGTGGATAAGTTCGCATCTGCAACTTACGCATACCTTTGTCCTGTGGATTACGCAACCTCAAAGGTGGAATATACAGCTTCAACGGAAGCGGTGGTGACTCCATCCTTCGATGCGTCAAAGAATCTTTTGACCCTTACGGTGAAGGGTGGTGATTACGCGACCAATGCGGACAACATTCATACCTACACCGTACAATTCTACGCCTCTTCTTTCTTGGCTGATTTGAAAGTGGATGGCGCAACTGTTGCAGGATTTGATCGTACTAAGATGGAGTATTCAGTGGATGTGACTTACCAATTCTCTAAAATTGAATATACAGCTGAAGATAAAGGTGCGGTCATCACGGAATCTTACGATGATCCATCCGCTACCTTGACCATCACGGTGACTGGTAGTGATGCGAAGAATTATCCAGACAATGTCCATGTCTATAAGGTGCATTACCATATGCCATACACCTCTTATCTTAGTGCTTTGAGCAACAATGGTAAGGCGTTGGATGGATTCGCCGCTACGCAATATGAGTATGTGGTGGATGAGGTTTACGCGCGTTCTGAGATTAAGTACGTAGCGGATGAGTTCACTACCGTTGAGAAGAGTTTTGATGAGACCACTAATGTTTTGACAATCGTGGTCAAGGGTGGCGATGTGGAGATAAACCCTACCAACCTTCATACTTATAAGATTAAGTTCCATGCGCCTTATACCTCCTTCTTGGCTAATTTGACAGTGAATGATGTGACGGTGGAGGGATTTGCGCCAGACCAATTCGACTATGTGGTGGATGATGTCTTCTTTAAGATTAAATTAGACGTTGTGACGGACACTTTAGCCTCTTATAGTATCAAGTATGATGAGAAGAGTTATGTGCTCACCATCCGCGTGGAATCAGGCGATATCGCTATCGATTCCAAGAACTACCATGTGTATAAAATCCAATTCAACGATCACAATGTCTACAACTCACAATTGCTGACACTCGCATTAAACGCTGTGAACTACGAGAGCTTCGACAAGGATGTCTACGCTTATGAAATTGAGGGTTCTTATTCTAATATAACATTCACTTATACAGCTGACTCTTTGACTAATGTGACGGAGGATTTCGATCCTATGGAGAATGTGTTGAGAGTGACTGTTGATGGTGGAAATATCGATCGCGAGCCAACCAATACCCATACGTATGAATTCTCGTTCACGGAGCAATTCTCCTTCGGCGCTCAGATCACCGCTATCATTTACGATGGCGAACCGGTGGAATGGTTCGATAAGGATACTTATGAGTACACCGTGGATTTGGACTTCAATAGAGCCCACTTCTCTTATACTACTAACTCTTTGGCGGAGGTTTACGAATTTTTTGATTCAGAGTCTTTGACCCTCTCTGTTGTGGTGATCGGTGGAGATTTGGATTATAGTAACATGAATGAGTATACCATCCATTTCGCCTCTACATCGGCCCTTGCTGAGGTTGAGAATGACCAGCTCTCCGTGACTTATGCGGAGGGAACCATCTGGTTCAGCGAAGCCGTGGAGGGTGATTACGCAGTGTACGCTTTGAATGGTACCTTATTGCGTTCAGGCAGTGTGAACGGCACCTCTGTGGAGGTGGGTGAGTTGCCTCATGGCATCTATCTTGTTCGTGTGAATGGGAAGACTATCAAGGTGAGGGTAGGAAAATAATTGATGTAATTTACGGAGTGTAAAGGGCGATCTTCGGGTCGTCCTTTTTGATTATCCTCCAAGGGAATTCGATTTAGTTGTTTCATTAGCATATAATCCCTACCTTTACCACTTGACTTATACGATTCTGTGAATATAGAATAGATGAAATTATGAAAAAGATATTGTTGATCTTGATTCCTCTTTGGATATTCTCTTTTGCTTTATCGGCTAAAAATAATACTAAGAGTGCTCAGAATGATGTGGTGGAATTGTCTGATACTCCACTTAAGTTCAGGATTTACGATGCTTCTGTTGTGGAAGTGGTAAAAGATGATTCTTATAAATCATTAAAATCCATTGTAATACCTGATAAAGTTCGAATTGAAGGAAAAGTTTATAAAGTTTATCGTATAGGACTAGATGCATTTTCCGAATGTTCTGATTTGAAATCAGTTACCATTCCTTCTGGCTTGGATATTTATTCTTATTATCATTTTGATAAATGTGATAAATTGAAGGAAATTAAAGTTGATTCAAACAATCAAAGCAATGCATCTATGAATGGTGTATTGTACGATAAAAACAAGACGCGATTGATCCTAGTTCCAAGAGGATACAAAGGAAATCTTGCCATTCCATCGACTGTTACTCGCATTGCAGAAAATGCATGTTCCGGTTGTGCCAATTTGAAGTCGATAAAGATTCCCCCAAGTGTAGGATATGTGGGGAATGATGCTTTTCAGAATTGTTCCGCTTTAAAGGAGGTGAATATTCCTGAGGGAATAAAACATATACATCCTTACTCCTTTAATGGATGTTCCAGTTTAGAAAAGATTGAATTGCCATCCAGTTTATTGGATTATCTGTCGTTTTCAAACTGTCCTAAGTTGAAAACTATCAATGTGTCTCCTGATAATGAGAGGTTTTCTTCGGTGGATGGTGTCCTGTATGATAAGGATCGCAAGAGGTTACTGCGCGTTCCTGAGGGATATAAAGGAGATTTTGATGTCCCATCTGGTGTTACTTTTATTGCATCTGCGTTTGTTGGTTGTAATGGAGTCACTAGCGTGACGATACCTCAAAGTGTGACCAAAATATCGGTGGGCGCTTTCGGAAATTGTAGCCGTCTGACGCATATAAATGTATTGCCTGGCAATCGGTTTTATGTCTCTGTTGATGGCGTTTTATATACTTCCTCTTTGTGGTCTATATATAGCGTACCCAATGGAATCAAGGGGCGTTTCGAGATTCCAGCAGATGTGGTTAAAATTGAAGAGGGTGCCTTTTCTGGTTGTGATGGGTTGACGGAGGTGAAGATTCCTGAGGGAGTGAAGGCTATTTGGGGGGATGCGTTCCATGGTTGCAGTAGGCTGAAACATGTTGTGATACCTTCTAGTGTTGTTGAAATTAGATTCCATGCATTTAGGGGTTGTAAGGCGTTGGAAAGCGTTGAAATAAAAAATGGTGTCAAATATATAGGTTCTTGGGCATTTGATGGGTGCGAACGTTTAACTAATATTCTTATACCATCAAGTGTGAAAGAGTTAGGGTCTAGCGTATTTAAGGGTTGTAGAAATCTAGATGTGGTTGTTGAAAACTCTCCTGAGAATATAAATACCGATGATTCTTTTAATGGGTGTAAGTCAGTCAAGTTTACTGAATAATTTGGGGTAGCATTGCCTAAAAAAATTCCCCGAAAGCGTCTGCTCTCGGGGAATTCTATTTTAGTGGCTCTAAAGTTATCTCTTTCTAGCCCTGATAACGTTTCTCATCTCGATTGTATATTTGATAGCCGCATTTCCAGGGATGATGTTCTTTAATCCCTCCTCGCCATAGGCAAGATTGGAAGGAATGACAATTTCCCAAGTTGAGCCTACCGGCATCTCTGTAAGCGCTTGCTTCAATCCTGGAATGGATCTGTCAAGTGCCTCTTTGCAGACATTGTTCTTCTTGAATGTATTGCTGAATACAGTTCCGTCGAACAATTTTCCTTCGAAATTGATTTCCACCGTGTCCTTCAAGGTTGGCTTCATGCCAAATCCCTCTTTGAGGATTTTGTAGTAGATACCATTCTCCATAGGGATGACACCCGATATATTTTTGAATTCCTCAATGAACTTATCGGACTTTACCTTGTTCATGGCTCTTTGTTCCCTCTTCGCTTGCTCTTCCTTCTCTTTTTGAGCCTCTTGGATACTATGGTTGTGCTCGTTGATGATGTTGAAGGCCTCCTCCTTGGTCATTAGGTATTGGGTGGAGTCATCATTGAAGGCTTGGTTGAAAGCTGCTATGAAAGCCTCTTTATTGCCTTTGACGGTTTGGTTGTAGTTAGTTCCGAATATCAAACCTTGCGCATAGCTGAGAGAGTCTTCGTTGTTCTCTAATTTCAACGTTGGCTTATCACCGCAAGAGGAGAGTGTCAAGGCTCCCAAAGAAAGGATGATACCTGTTTGAATATACTTCTTCATGATTGTATCGATTCTTAAATCCTTGATTATTGGTTAGAACGTTGGTAATGTTGGAATTGGTACTTTGATCCTTTGATCATTTGAGCCTCAGGATTGGTGACATCCAAAAGTTCCACCTCGAAGATAAGGGTGGAGTATGGTTTGATAGGACCTTGTCCACGCTCACCGTAACCTAGGTTGTAAGGGATATAGAATTTGTACTTAGATCCCACATTCATCAATTGGAGACCCTCAGTCCATCCTTTGATCACACCGTTCAACTCGAACTCGATTGGTTCACCTCTCTTGATGGAACTGTCGAAAATTTCGCCGTTTGTAAGTTTTCCCTCGTAGTGAACCTTCACCTTGCTGTTGGCTGAGTTAGGACGTATACCATCGCCCTTCCTGAGCACCTCATATTGCAATCCTGAAGGGGTAACCTTTACTTCTGGTCTCTTTTTGTTCTCTGCCAAGAATTTATTCTCCTCGTCTATCTTCTTCTTACTTTCCTCCTCAGCGGCCTTTTGAAGATTGGTTTGGATGACTTGGTTGGATTGGTCGAACTTGATCGCCAAATGGGTGGTGTCATCCGCGAAGATTTTGCTCATTGCCTCCATCATGATGGCATTGTCGTATGGGCCTCCAGGAAAATTGGCGACTTGAGCCTTAATGTTCTTTGCGAACTCCATACCGATTGCATAGCTGGTGGAGTCTTTGGCGCTCTTCAATGTTGTTGCGGCGGGCGCCTTTGATTTTGCCTCCGCTGTGAAGGCGATGCTGGTAGCGATTAGGGCTGCCGATAAAACAATTTTCTTCATGGTGTATATGATTAGATGATTTGAAGAACTTCCACATCGAAGATCAATGTGGCGTTAGGGCCGATGACATCGCCTGCACCGTGTGCGCCATAGGCAAGCTCAGAAGGGATGTAAAGTCTCCACTTAGAACCGACTGGCATCATTTGCAAAGCCTCTACCCATCCTGCGATCACGCCGTTTACAGGGAATTGGGCAGGTTGTCCGCGACGGATGGAACTGTCGAATACTGTACCGTCGATCAAGCGACCCTCGTAGTGACAACTTACGGTATCGGTAGCCTTTGGCTTAGGACCGTTTCCTTCTGTCAAGATCTCATATTGTAGTCCACTGGCAGTGGTGATGATACCCTCACGTTTTTTGTTCTCTGCCAAGAACTTCTCGCCCAACTCTTTGTTCTTAGCGTCTGCCTCTTGTTGCAATTTGCTGAAGTATTGGCTAAGGATCATTTGAGCCTCCTCAATATCCATGCTAGGCTTTCTGCCTTCCATGATATCTGCGACTCCCTTTTGGAACTCGTTCAAATTTAGATTGTTGAGACCTGTGTTCTTAAGGTTGCTGGCCATGCTAATGCCCAATGCGTAGCTAATTTTGTCCATTTTGTATTTCTTATTTGTTTATATATTCCATTTAATTCAATAGAGACAAAGGTAGGAAAAAAAATGGGTGTGGATGCTATCGAGGGAATTTTTCTGACGGCATAGATGGTTTGTGAAAGATTTTTTAATACTTTTGTGATAAGCGAAAACACGTTCGATACTATTAACTTAATATTATATAATATGTTAGATTTGATTATTTTCTTGGCCATCGGTGCGTTGGCTGGTTTTTTGGGAAGTAAGTTGTTCTCCGGTTCAAGCAATGGATTGCTAGTCAATATGCTTGTAGGTATTGTCGGCGGTCTTGTCGGAGGAAAGGTTTTGGGACTTCTAGGTATTGATTTGGGTGGCTTGATTGGTGGTATCATCACCGCTACACTTGGAGCAATTCTTTTCTTGTGGTTGCTTTCCCTTTTGAAGAAGTAATTGAAATGATTTAAAACAAAAAACGGAGGCGAAATCGTCTCCGTTTTTTGTTGCTGTTAGGGTTATTTAAACTTTCCTAACTCGTAAATGGCTGGCAACGCCTTGCCGTTGTTGTCATCGAAAAGTCCCCTGTTGATCCAGTTATCAATTACGCCATTACCGTTTTCCTCAGGAAACCACCAATAGAGGGCATTCACGTTGTGGTGGTTCTTAAGTTCTTTGATTAGATCCTCCGTGTATCTCTTTTGTCCCTCTGGAGTGGCAGGCCATTTGCTTCTGAAATCGTGGTCGATTCCGTCGTTCGGGAACCATTGGTAGTAGTAGGCTGTCTCCACGATTTGAACCTGTTTGTCGGGGAATCCGCTTGATAGTTTGTCCAATGTGTTGCTAAGGACACTCAAATCGTTGTGCCAGAATGGATAATAACTGAGTCCGATGATATCATAATCCACGTGGTGGTCTTGGATGCGTTTGTAGAAATTGTAGCAGACATCCGGTTGGCCTGAACGTTCGATGTGGATGATGATTTTCGCTTTGGGGCAAACCTCCCTGCATGCCTTGGAGGCGTTGCTGAGGAATCCCGCGAAGACATTCCAGTTCTGGTCGCTGCTAGGGTAGCATTTGCCGATGTTCCACAACATTCCATAGGAGATCTCGTTGCCTATTTGGATGAAATCAGGCTCCAATCCCTCCTTTTTCATGGCGCTTAAGCAACGTTTGGTGTAGTTGTAGAGTGTGTCGTTCAAGGCGCTGGCGTTGGCCCATTTCCACGAATCCGGGATGGTCTGTTTGGCGGGATCCGCCCATGAGTCGGAGTAGTGGAAGTCAAGCATGAATTTAAAACCGGCCGCTTTGATTTGTTTGCCTAACTGGATGACATAGGGGAGGTCTTGCACAACACCAGATCCAATGTCCTCTTTGGAGGCTTTGTTGGGCTCCACGAAGAGACGGACACGCATGGCGTTCCAACCTAACTCCTTGAAAAATTCCAAAGGTTTCACTCGGTTGCCGTTGATGTCGTAATAGGGATTACCGTGGCCTTCGTATCTTGGCAACATGGAGATGTCTCCTCCTACGAAACGGCTCTCCTCCTCTTCGACGGGGAATGAGAAGGTGAGGCTATCTACCTGCGCAAGGTCGAATGTGTGTGAAATCATGCCGTTCTGCATGAATTGCAAATCACCATTGGTTATTTTAATGCTGTCGGTCTCGCTGGTGGAGATTTGGGTTGCTTGATCAAATTGGTGAATGTTCACCATGGGTTGCGCAGCCATCGTGAGGCTCCATAGAAGCGATATGGATAGTAGTAAGTATAGTTTGTTTTTCATGGTAATAATTTTCCTCAAAAGTAACATTTTTATTGGTAATGATGGTATAGGAGGATATAAAAAGGGGAAGACTTTGTCGCCTTCCCCTTTCCGGTCATATAGTAATTACGGGATTTTACTTGACGATTAACTTTTGGATAGAAATGTTTCCATCTGCGGTAATGACCTTTACCATGTAGGTTCCGGCAGTTACGTTCAACTTGACCGTCTCTCCGCCTGCTTGGCTGTAGAGTGTTTGACCCATCATGTTGATGATAGAGATGGATTCAATCTCTTGGTCCGCCTTTACTTCAAAGTAGTTATCGGCAGGGTTTGGCATTAAAACGATGGCATTATCGCCCTCGATGTCCTCGTTCAAAGTTGGGTCAATAATTACCGGTTCGCATTCCTCCACCGTAATGTTGGATGTTTGGGTCAATATTTTTCCCTTGGCGTTGGTGATGGTCAACATACCAGCACCCGCGTTGTTTGGCTTCCACTCGATAGCGCCAGAGGCATTGATGCCCTCTTTGATGACATATCCTGTTACGGCTTGGAATTCCACATAGTTGATGTTGCATCCTTCACCTGCTTCCTTGATGAGGAGTCTCATTTTTGAAGAGGTTACAGGGTTGAAGGTTGCCTTGAAATCGTTGCCGATTTTAGTGCCTGTGTAAGCAGTCTTCCAGCTTCCGTTCTCGTCGTATTGAACCTCGAAGCTTGAGATCACATCGTATTCTGTGCACTCGTCGATCATGATACCACCTACAGTCTGTGGTTGGCCAAGGTCGAATTCCACCCACTCGTTTGTGCCAGTCATGGATCCCCAACGGCTGCTGCCACCGTGTGCGCCGTCGTCGCTCAAAATCTTATCTACGGTCCAGTATGGGTTGCTTGCAGTCTCACCCCACTCTGAAGATGCGCTCACGTTGGAAATGGAAACTTCAGTGGAAGTGGCGCCTGTGCCGAAGTTCAAAGTGTAGGTTCTGTCGTTGGCGTCACCGTTCATGGTCCATTTAACCATGTAAGTAGAGTCAACACAGAATTTGTTGCTTGCCAATCCCTCGAATGAGAATTCAGGATCTGGAATAGCGGGAGCCGCGGAACCGACTACGATATCACCACCGCCTGGAACTGCCTTGAAATAGACGTAACCGCCAGATACGGTGCACTCGATTTCGTTATCGCTTTGAGTCACTTTGATATCGCTCCAGCCGTCTTGGGCAGGCACACGCAATGACAATGGGTAGTCCCACTTACATACTGTGTTGCTTGTTAGACTTGAGTTCAAAGTCAATGAGTAAGTGTCGCTGCTGGCGTCGCTGGAGATCTTCTTGAAAGAGGCATTGTCACGCTCTTTTAGATACATGATGGCGTCTCTTGCGCTACATACCCAATAGTCTTTCTTGTTTTGGTTCAACCATTGAAGTGTACCCGTGAAGGCGTTTTGATTGGTAGGAGAGTAGCTGCCGTTACCAGCTAATCCTTCGAAACCATGGATGAGGAATACGGCCCATCCACCATTGGCACCAGAACAAACATTGGTAAAGGCGCTTTGGGTGTTATAACCGCTTCCGCCATTTCCGCAAATCACGCAATTGAATCTGGACAAATCGTTTGGAGACTTGCTGTTGGCTCCGTTTGCGCCACATACACGTCCGCCTATGTAATTGGATAATACTTGGTTTCCCATGTGGTTGCAGTTCGGATATGCGATGGTCAAGCATGGTTGACCGATGTTTTGTTCAATCGTCCGCTTGGAAGTGGAGAGTTCTCCGGAGTTGTTTGAGTTGTGGGAATCGGTGTGGCTACCAATTTCGTGTCCTCTTTGGGCCAATCCCTTGTAATTGTTCCAGTTTGAACCGGTCCATTGGGTTACAACGTAGAAGGTCGCTTTGAAGCCATATTTGTCTAGTTGTTGAGCGCCCCAGTTGTGGGAGTTCCACTCATTGGCTCCGTCGTCAAAAGTGAAGGTCACTGCGGACTTGCACCAATCTTCCCATGTGGCGATCTCTTGGGCCATCATGCCGGAGGCACCTAATAACATGCCTGTTAGCACTGTTAAGAATCTTTTTTTCATAATGATATGTATGTGTAAATAATGGTTAAAAATCTTATATAAAATCCCTATAAACTTTCAGTCCACCTCGAAAAATCGGATGTGTTTGTCTCCTAAAATATTGCGCACAAATATAAATTATAATGATTCATAATCAAAAAAAATTCAAACAAAATAAGTTGTGGTTCTTTATTATCGGTTGAAAATCTTACCTTTGTGTGATTTTTGCAATTATTATTATCACGTGTCAAATAACTGTGGATATGATTCGATCTTGTAAAAAGTTTTTTGTTTCCTTGGCGATGGGTATGTTTGTGACCCTTTCTTTTGGTGCGACAATTTCAGGTGTTATATATGATAGGGAAACCAAGCAGACACTTCCCTATGCGGATGTTGAACTGTTGGCTTTGGCGGATAGTTCCCAGGTTACAGGTGATTCTTCCGATGGCGATGGTAAATTTCTCTTGGAGGATGTCTCCAAAGGTGAATATTGGTTGCGTGTCTCTTTTATGGGGTATGAGGATCGCTATCGAAAGGTGAAAATCGAGAGCGATACAACCAAACTCTCTGTCGGTAGGGTTGTTTTGAAAACGGATGAGAAACTGTTGGAGGAGGTGGCTGTTTTGGCCAATGCGACTCCTTTGCAGGTGAAGGAGGACACATTGATCTATAACGCCTCCTCTTTCCGTGTGGCGGATGGTGCCATGCTGGAGGATTTGGTGAAGAAGTTGCCGGGTGCCGAATTGACGACTGACGGCAAATTGGTGGTCAATGGTAAGGAGGTGAAGAAGATTTTGGTGGATGGTAAGGAGTTCTTCTCCGACGATCCGAAAGTGTCGCTCAAAAACCTACCAGCCAATATGGTGAAAAATGTGAAAGCATACGATAAGAAGAGCGAGTCGGCGCAACTGACCGGTGTGGAGGATGATGAGGATGAGATGGTCCTCGATTTGAGCGTGAAGAAGGGTATGAAGGATGGTTGGGTCGGCAATGTCTTCGGTGGCATAGGCCATGACCTTCGTGTTGATGATCCTGATTGGCGCTTTGAGGCCGGCGGAAGTGCCAGCAAGTTCAGTGATAACGCTAACTTCTCAATTGTGGCCAATGCCAATAACACCAATTCGAATGGTTCCGCAGGTGGTAATAATATGAACGCCTCCGCTGGTAATGGTATCAATACGGTCGGAAACATCGGTTTGACCTTCGCGAAGGAGCGCAGCAAGAAGTATGATTATGGTGGTAATGTCCAATACAACCATTCAAAGAATGACGCCCAACGGAACACCCATCGTGAAACTTACCGTAAGAGCGGAACCACCTATAGCGATGAGGAAGAGAACTCTTTGCGTCGCTCGGATAAGGTATCAAGTAGTTTCCGTTTCAAGTGGACGCCAGATTCCATGACGAATATCACCTTTAGACCTAACATCTCCTATACCCATTCTAAGAGCGAGGTGGAAAACGATGCGATGAACTTCAACAAGTATCATCAATTGAATTATGATAAAAGCACTTCTAAGTTGAATGAGGGAGACAACTTGAACCTCAACTCCTCTTTGCGTTTCGTGCGTAAGTTGAACAACAAGGGTAGAAACATCGGTCTCAACGCCAGTGTGGGTTATACCCATTCGCCTTCGGAACAATCCTCCACCTCTCGTACCTCTTTCCGTTTCTACGAGGATTCTCTAGACATCGATGAGACGATTGATTCGCTTCTCTACACCGACCGATGGACCGATAAGGAGAATAATAATCTCAACTATTCTGTGGAGGCATCCTATACGGAACCATTGTTCCCTCGCCACTATTTGACCTTCCGATACAGATTCCAACATCGTGGATCCGACTCTTACTCATACGTGTTTGACCACGAGGATTTGACTGCCCGTATTGATTCGTTGAGTAGTTCCATTGAGAATAGTTATAATACCCACAGGGCAGAGGTGGGTTTCCAAGGAAGAAGCGAGAAGATGAATTATAACATCGGATTCGCCTTGCAGCCGCAGACCTCATCCACACACAATCTTTTGGGTAAGAATGTGGGCAAAGATAAGAAACAGACGGTCTTGAACTTCTCTCCAAGTCTGCGTTATATGTATCGTTTCGACAAGCAGAGCAATGTGATGTTGCGCTACAGTGGACAGAGTTCCGCACCAGATGTGGAGGATCTTCAAGAGGTGATCGATGAGACCGATCCGATGAATCTGCGATATGGTAATCCGGATTTGAAACCATCCTACACCAATAACATTTCCGCTCGTTTCAAGAAGTACAACAGCGATAAGCAGAGTAGCATCATGGCCAATTTGTCTTTCCGAAATGTGGTCAATGCCATTTCCAATGTCATTTTGTACGATCCGTCAACTGGTGCCCAAGCCTATCGTCGCACCAATGTGAATGGAAACTGGAACGCCAGTGCGCAGTTCTCCAACAGTACACCGTTCCGCAAGCATCGCAGTTTCTTGTTCTCCAGCAATATGAAGGCAAGCTATAGCAATGATGTTTCATACGAGGGTGATAGTATCAATAGCACGGATTATACGAAACGAAAGACCCATATGTTGGATCTCTATGGAAAATATCAGTTGGGTTACAACCACGATAAGTTTGATACCCATGTCTATGTAGTGGGTATGTATCAGAAGAGTGAGACACCGACCGAGGAGTTGGAGGCTGGACTTGACTTCAATGTGAACCTTCCTTGGAACATGATTCTCTCCACTGACTTGAACTATCATCGTTATTGGGGCTATAGCGACTCTTTCGATGAGGATGCGATTCTTTGGAACGCCTCTTTGACGAAGAACTTTATGAAGAATAATGCGGGTGCCTTGCGATTCAAGGTCTTCGATATTTTGGGCCAACAAAGCAATTTGAACCGCCGCGTTTCAGAGTCTTCCGTTGTGGAGAGCATCTACAACACCTTGGGCACCTACTTCCTCATACAATTCACCTATAAGTTCAACACCTTGGGGGCCAAGGCATCTAAGGAGGAGTCGGAAAAGAGTGGACGAGAGGGTGGATTCCAACGTGGCGATAGACCTGATGGCGGATTTGGAGGGCCGGGTTACGGTAGACCGGAGGGTGGCTTTGGTAGACCTGACGGAGGTGGCGCCCCTGGCGGTTTCGGCCCGGGCCGATAATGGATAAATTGGCAGCCGTCTTTGTTTTTCATTAGGAAATCGTAAATTTGCAATGGGGCGTATGCAATACGCTCCTACATGAAATGTGAAATTGGAACGCTTATGTATTCAAGAGAAGAGGTAAAGGAACTAAAGAGAAATTTCTGGACAGGGTTTGACGCATTCTGTGAAAACCTTCCCCGTTTCAAATATAAGAAGCGCAAATGGATCTTGTACAATACGAAGGTCAAAGGTGTGGAGCTCAAGTTCGACGCCACTAGGGATGGCGCGTATGTAATCTTCGAATTGAATCATCGCAAACAGAGCAGACGTCTCGAGATGTTCGATCTGATGAAAAAATACAAGGTGGTGGTGGATCAATACTTTGCGGATGCCGAGTGGCAGGAGCAGTATGAGAAGCCTTGTGGTACAATCGTTTCACGCATTTACAAACATCTTGGAGGCCTTGATATCCATCGACAAGAGCAATGGAATGAATTCTATCCTTTCCTCTCCCGAGAGATGTGCCATTGTGAGCGTATGTTTAAGGAGATGAAGGAGCTTTTGGAGGATATTGCGGGCCAAAACGAATCAACGGATGGAGAATAAGGATTGGAAAGGTAAGACAGGTGGTGGATGGTTCGGACAGAACTTTCTGTTGCTTTTTCTGAGCAAGGTGAGGGTGGTATGGCTCTATCCTGTGCTCTATTTGGTTATACCATTCTATCTGATATTCGCGAAGAAGGGTCGCGATGCCATCTATAGTTACTTCCGAGACCGCCTCCACTATTCCAAGTGGAAAGCTTTTCTCTCCACTTGTCGCAACCATATTCTTTTCGGAGAGGTGGTGTTGGATAAGTTCGCCATTTTGGCGGGTAACGCCAAGCAATTCAAAGTGGAGATGCAGGGGGAGGATGTGATCCACGACCTTCTAGCCGGCGAAAGCGGATTTATCATCGCCAGTGCCCATTTCGGCAATTTGGAGATGGCTGGTCTCTCTATCCATCAGGATAAGAAGAAAATCAATGGTATCATTTTCGGCGGTGAGCGCAAGGGATTCCAAGAACAGCGCGACTCTGCCTTTGGTAAGATGAATATCAATTTGATACCAGTTTCGGATGATATGTCCCATCTCTTCACGATTAAGAATGCTTTGGAGGAGGGTGAAGTGGTGACGATACCTTGCGACCGATTCTTGGGCGGTAATAAAAAAGTGACTTTGGATTTCTTGGGTAGCGAGACTGATTTCCCTGTGGGAACATTCCGTTTGGCGGCTCAATTGAATGTGCCGGTCGCCTCCCTATTCATTGTGAAAATAAGCCATTCGAAATATTATGGATATGCGAAACGATTGGATCCTTCTCCGGATGCGACCAATTCAGTGGCCCAGGCCGAACATCTGACTAGGGCGTTCGCCGCGGAGTTGGAGCATGTGGTCAAGCAATATCCGCTTCAATGGTTTAATTTTTATTCTTTTTGGAAATGACACGAACTAGGGCGGCTGGATGTGGCCCCCGTAAAGATTGATATAGTTATGGAATTACAATCTCCACAAAAAGAGATTTATAGCAAAGAGCGATTCTCCGCTTTACAGGCGCAACGTTTGGCGCAGGAGATCGCGGCGGGGCCCGTAGTCTTTCAAGTGTCTCGCTTGATGGTGAAGTTTGGCATCTTTCAAATGTTGGATGACAATAAGAATGGATTGACATTGGAAGAGATTGCAGAGAAGGCGAAGCTCTCACGTTATGGTGCGCAATGTCTATTGGAATCTTCGTTGACCATTGGTACTGTGTTGTTGAAAGAGGGGAAGTTCCGTCTAGCCAAGGCGGGTTGGTTCTTGTTGCACGAGGATATGGCCCGTGTCAATATGGACTTTAACCATGATGTGAATTATTTGGGACTCTTCCATTTGGAGGAGGCCATCTTAAATGGCAAGCCAGAGGGATTGAAGGTCTTCGGCCAGTGGCCAACCATTTATGAGGGACTCTCTCAATTGCCTCCACAGGTACAAAAGAGTTGGTTCGGTTTTGACCACTACTATTCAGATTGCTCATTTGACGAGGCGATGGACATCGTTTTTGACGGCAAACGTAGAAGTCTGTTGGATGTCGGTGGTAATACAGGTCGTTTCGCCATGAAGTGTGTAACCCGAAATGCGGAGGCGGAGGTGACCATCATGGATCTTCCCCAACAATTGGAGATGATGCGTGCCCAGACAAAAGGTAAGCCGGGTGCCGATCGTATCCATGGTCACGGTGCTAACTTATTGGATGAAAAGGTGCCTTTCCCAACTGGGTTTGACGCTATTTGGATGAGCCAGTTCTTAGATTGTTTCAGTGAAAGCGAGGTGATCAGTATCTTGACGCGTGCCGCGAAGTCTATGGATGCCTCTTCCCGTCTCTTTATCATGGAGACATTCTGGGATAGACAACGCTTCGAGACCGCTTCCTACTGTTTGGCTCAGATCAGTATCTATTTCACCGCTTTGGCGAATGGAAACAGTAAGATGTACTATTCCAACGATATGATCCGTTGTATCCAAGAGGCTGGCTTGGAGGTGGAGTCCATCCACGATGGCTTGGGTATGGGTCATAGTCTTGTTGTCTGTAAATTGGCGAAATGATGCAACCCTTGAAAGCTGCTGAGTTTTTGCCGCAACAGGCGCCATTTTTGTTGGTGGACAGAATGTTGTCTTGTGAGAAACATTCTTGTCACACCGATTTTCCTGTACCTGCGGTACATCCGTTGGTGAAGGAGGGCTTCTTGTTGGAGGCGGGTGTTCTGGAGAACATCGCGCAGAGTTGCGCTACCCATATCGGTTATCTCTCCCGCAATATTCCTGTACGAATCGGTGTCGTCGCATCGATTCGGAATTTGAAAATCCATACTTTTCCTAGGGTGGGCGATGTAGTGGAAACAGTGGTGGAAGAACAGGGTGATCCTATCTTTTCCGTGTCGATTTATATGGCGAAAGTGATGGTGGGAGACCAATTGGTGGCGGAAGGCGAGATGCGTGTGGTCTTGACGGAGCAAGAACCTACTATGGCGAATGCTAAGTAAAGCATAAATGATTGATAATCATAATTAAGGATGATATATAAATTAGCGGATAATATTGTTTCTCCCTTGGGTTTCACCACGGAGGAGAATTATGCGAATGTTAAGAACGGAGTGAAGGGCGGTGCTCTTCGCACTGGAACTTTTGGTTTGCCTGAACCCTTTTGGGGCTCTCTGCTCGATTGGGCGGCTGTTGAGGCCTGTGTGGCGAAGGAGTTGTCTCCTGCCCAAACGTTGACTCCATTCGAGAAGATCATGTTGCTCTCCGCTAATCGTGCGGTGCAATCCGCGAAGATTGATCCGAAAAGTGGTGATGTTTTATTTGTTCTCTCCACGACCAAGGGCAATGTGGCGCTCTTGGGTGAATCGGATGGTTTTGAGAAGGATCGTGTCCACCTATGGCGTTCCGCACAAATCCTGGGGGAATATTTTGGTAATCCCAACGAGGTGTTGGTGGCGAGCAATGCCTGCATTTCAGGTGTGGCCGCACAACTTTTGGCGATTGATATGATGCGTACCAAGGGCTACCGCTATGCGGTGGTGGTGGGTGCCGATGTCTTGAGTAAATTTGTGGTGTCAGGCTTCCAGTCTTTTAAGGCGTTGTCTCCTGAATTGTGCAAACCATTCGATGAGAATAGGGTGGGCTTGAATTTGGGCGAGGCGGCCGCAACGATTGTCATGGCGCAAGTGGCTGATGAGACCGCTTTGCCGTCTGGTACGATTGTTTGGCGAGGGGGTGGTAACCGCAACGACGCGAACCATATCTCTGGTCCTTCCCGTACGGGCGAAGGCCTCTTCAATGCCACGACCGTGGCGATGCGAAATATAGATGCTAATCAAATATCCTTTATCTGTGCGCATGGTACGGCTACCCGTTACAATGATGATATGGAGTCTTGGGCGATCAGCCGTGCGGGATTGAGTGACGTGCCAACTTTCAGTTTGAAGGGCTACTATGGCCATACATTGGGTGCCGCAGGTGTTTTGGAGTGTATCCTCTCCATGTGTGCGGTGCAAGACCGTCAGATCCTTCCAACGGTGGGACATGAGACCTATGGCGTGGTGCAACCGATGATGGTTTGCTCTCAATTAACCCCTAGCGACAAACCATGTTTCTTGAAACTGATTTCAGGTTTCGGTGGAAGCAATGCGGCGATCGCTTATGAGAGGGTTTAGGAAGTTAAGAGTTAAGAATTAAGAGTTAAGAAACGAAATCGTCGGAGTCGATGAGTTCGGCGAAGCCAATTAAGAGTTATGCTACATAATCTTAGGAAATTTCTTTTCCCCTGTTTTGTAGAGAGTGTCGTGGCTCTCTTTTTTTCTTTCTATTTATACCAATACGGTCCGCAGGAGCAATATGAACCCTTCTTTCAAACCAATGGTGCGGCGATGGCCGTCTGCTTGTTTGTGACTATGATGGTGAGGGTTACGGTGGCAAGATTGGTTTCGGTGAAGGCTGGTTTGATTGCTTCTTTGACGGTTGGCCTTTTATCTGTTTGCCTCTTTCTGAAATATCCTATTATTCGTGAGTCGGCAGCGTTATCCACGCTATTCCTCGGTTTCATTGTTTGTTTTCTTACTGACCAGGGGGACAAGGTAGATCGCTTGGTTAGGATAGTGCTAGTGGTATTGGGGGCGATTGGCGTGGTGTTCGTCGTTCATTTCGTCATCTCTTTCGTGACGTTAGATGAGGGGGCGGCCATTGGCCCTGATTTCCTTCAGGAAGCCATCGATTGTGTGGTGTTCGCCATCTCTTATATCATCGGGTATCAGGTAGTGGGAGTACGTGCGGAAAAGAATGAATAGTTTTGTGCGGTGAAATCTTTAGCGTAGGTGCGCGAGCCCTACGTGATTGGAACGTAAAAATAAAGGGTTGCACCATCCGATGCAACCCTTTGCTGTTTTTGTGGGATAGGGCTAGCGCCCTATCCTGGCAATATTACTTTACGGTAAGGTTGAAAGAGATCTTGTACTCGTTGTTTACGGTACCGGTGATCACTGTGCTACCAGCGGTAGCGGTCTTTACAGTCATTTGTGCTCTGTTGTCGTCGCCATTGTCCTCGAAGTCCGCTGAGATAGTAGCTACCGCCTCATTGGAGCTTGTCCAAACGATTTGACGAAGAACAGTGTTGTCGTAGAATGACAACTCCTCACCGTTGCTGTCTTGTAGACGGAAAGTGAATTGCTTCTTCTTCAAGTTGAATTCGAAGTTATCGCCATCCTTCAAGTTGCTCTCAAATGAAGTGGATGCGAAAGATGCGCCGTCGAAGAAGTTCATCACCATCGCAACATTTTTGTTGTCGCTATCAGTGCCATTCTCCTTCCAGATGGTGTTGAATTGATCTGTAGTGATTTGAAGCTTCAAGTCGCCGCCGTTTTGGTTGCCGCAGAAAATATCGACAAGCTTAGCGTTGCTTCTGATATCCAAAGTGTCCAAATTGTTTCTATAGCACATGATTGAAGTCAAGAGGCTATTCTTGGTAATGTCAAGTTTTGCGATCTTGTTGTTGTCGCAAGAGAGTTCTCTCAACTTAGCCAATGCTGTAACATCAAGAGCTGTCAATTGGTTGTCACTGACGGTCAATACCTCCAAGTTAGGGAAGTAAGAAAGCTCTGCCATAGAAGCGATCTTCTTTCCTGAAAGATCCAATTCAACTACGCTCTCAGCCTCTGAACGTGAGATGCCGTCGTCACCATCTTTGTTGATGCTAGGGTTGCCAACCAACGCTTGCAAGAAGTTTGCGTCAGCGATCTCGATGTTGCTGATGACGCTTACCTTACAAGAGTCCTTCTTGCTGCCACCCATTGAGATAGCATAGATGTATGTAGTTCCCTTACCAAGACCAAGTACGATACCTGCGCTGGTAACAGTCGCGATGTTGTCGTCGTTGCTAGACCATACAATGCCCAAAGTGTCAGCGTTTGCTGGCAAAATGGTAGCTGTAAGGGTGAATGACTCTCCCTTGAAGATGGTTGTGTCGTGAAGATCCAAAGTGACACTCTCTACTGGAATTTTTGGCTTAGGAGCAGCCGAATTCTTGTCGTCGTCGTGCTTACAAGACACGAACATGGTAGGCAATGCCAAAGCGGCTGCCATCACCATTCCAAATACTCTTTTTTTATTCATTTTTATGTTAATAATTAATTAATGATTCCGTAAACCTAAATGTATGCTTCAATCATATACTTTGTCGTTTAAGAAGAACCACTCCCGTTCACACATTTGGGATCTCTTCCCTTAATAAAACGCAAAGATAATATCTTTCATAGAAA
>JAKSKY010000019.1 GCA_024401515.1 Paludibacteraceae bacterium
TTTGACTGGGGTGGTCGCCTCCAAAAGCGTAACGGAGGCTTCCAAAGGTACCCTCGGGACGATTGGTAACCGTCCTGTGAGTGCAATGGCACAAGGGTGCTTGACTGGGAGGCAGACAAGCCGAACAGGTGGGAAACCAGGGCATAGTGATCCGGCGGTTCCGCGTGGAAGGGCCGTCGCTCAAAGGATAAAAGGTACTCCGGGGATAACAGGCTGATCCCTCCCAAGAGCTCACATCGACGGAGGGGTTTGGCACCTCGATGTCGGCTCGTCACATCCTGGGGCTGGAGAAGGTCCCAAGGGTTCGGCTGTTCGCCGATTAAAGTGGCACGCGAGCTGGGTTCAGAACGTCGTGAGACAGTTCGGTCTCTATCTGTTGCGGGCGCAGGAGAATTGCGCGGGTCTGACACTAGTACGAGAGGACCGTGTTGGACAGACCTCTGGTCTGCCGGTTGTGCCGCCAGGCGCACCGCCGGGTAGCTAAGTCTGGAACGGATAAGCGCTGAAAGCATCTAAGCGCGAAGCCATCCGCAAGATTAGTTCTCCCTTGAGGGTCGTCGAAGATCACGACGTCGATAGGTCGCAGGTGTAAAGGCTGTGAGGCCAAAGCCGAGCGATACTAATTGCCCGAAAGGCTTTTCCGTAGTTCCGGCGCCCCGCGCCGTTTCGGTTCCTTCCCGGCACTGTCAAAATCTGAAGATATTCAGGTGGTTATTGCAGTGGGGTTCCACCTCTTCCCATTCCGAACAGAGAAGTTAAGCCCACTCACGCCGATGGTACTGCGCATTGTGGGAGAGTAGGTAGCCGCCGTCTTGAAGGGGATGTTCCTAACGGAACGTCCCCTTTTTTTGTTAGCGGATCTCCTGATTTGTTTTTATTGGCCATCATTTTATTCATTTCCCAATAAATAAATTATCTTTGCTTATTGGTATGAATTTGTTAACGATGAATCGCAGAAAATTCTTCCTTATTGGTTTAATTTTTGTGGTTGTATTTACGGGAGTTTTCGCTCTATTTTTCAAAAGAGACCAGATTCTTTGGACTGTTATTGAAAAGAAAATAGAAAAATTCGAACGTAATACGGCTGCGAAAGTTTCTGTGCGTTCATTTGCCATGGAGGGATTGGGAAAGATGAATGTCTCCGATGTGGTGGTTTTGACTCCAGAGAAGGATACCTTTGTGGTTGTCCATAATGCGTCTGTCAAATTCAGTATTTCTCAGTTGTTGCGTTTTAGCACGCATATTGATGAATTGGAATTAAGTGGTGTCCGTTTATATCCTAACGATCAGTATGGTCGCAAAAAATATGAGTTTTTGCGTTCCAACCATGCGGAGGTAAAAGATACAACTGATCTACCGGCTAATAAGTTCTCCTCCTTCTTACATAATTATAAGAAGGTATTGGAGCTTTTGCCGAATTCCCTCTCATTTTCTGACGTCTTAGTAGTCGGATACAAGGATGGAAATTTGATACGGGCTTCGTTCCCGGAAACATTTTTAAGAGATGGTCGTTTGGAAAGTCAAGTGATGTATCGCTTGACAGAACAGAATAAATCCGTCTTGGAGAAATGTTTCATTTTGTCTGGTAATATTAATGATTTAACAGAGGCCACTTCCTCTTTTAAAATTTATCCTGGCAATGTCAATTCTATGCCGATAACCCTGAAAAAAGGGGACGAATCGCTATCTTTCTCGTTTGACACCTTATTTTTCAGTTGTAAAACTGATGAGGAATATGAACATTGGTCTGGTGATCTTTCTGTCTCTTCTTTGGGAATCGATTATGCTCGGTTAGCATCTCTTCCGATTCAAATAGATACTTGTTCTTTGCGATATAATCTCAGTTTCTCTCTTGAACCTTATGATCGAGTCGAGTTGGATAGTAATAGTGTGATATCTTTTAATGGTTTTGAGCTAAACCCTTACTTCTTGTATGAGAAGTCCGACTCTTTGCCTAGGATCTATTTTCAAGCGAAGAAAGATGATTTTGAAGCTCAACGATTGTTTGATGCTTTACCTATCAATGTTTTTCCTCATGTTGAGGGTATAAAAACTAAGGGAAATCTAGCCTATGCATGTACATTTGATCTGGATTTCCATAAGACAGATAGTGTGAGGTTCTCTTCTTCTATGACTAAGAAAGATTTTGCTATCGATTCTTACGGGAAGATTGATTTTAGGTCTGTGGGCCAACCGTTTACTTATCATGTTTTTGAAAACGGTGTGGAGGAGACCTCTTTTGTCGTTGGTCCAGAAAATCCAGATTTCACTCCAATTCAAGAAATATCGCCATATCTTAGACACGCAGTTTTGTATTCTGAGGATGGTTTGTTTTATTCCCACAAAGGATTTCTTGAAACGGCTATGAACGCGGCTATCGCAAAGGACATTCAGGAAAAACGTTTTGCGCGAGGGGGAAGTACCATTTCCATGCAATTGGTAAAGAATCTCTGGTTGAGTCGTGAAAAAACATTGTCGAGAAAGGTGGAGGAAGCGATTATCGTATGGATGGTTGAGAACAATCGTTTGCTATCCAAAGATAGGATGTATGAAATTTATTTGAATATCATTGAGTGGGGACCTCATATTTATGGCGTTAGACAAGCCTCTCACTTCTATTTTGCCAAAGAACCCTCTGAGTTAACGCCTGAGGAGGCGATTTTTATGGCAAGTGTAATTCCTCGCCCGAAAAAATTCATGTGGTTCTTTGATGAGAACCATGATTTGAAGCCATTTTTGACGGCCTACTTTGATGTTTTAGGAGATAAACTGCTTCGTCATAACATTATCACGCAACAACAACGTGATGAATTAACGCATAATGTCGTTATTTCAGGTGCGGCGAAGGCCTATCTTCGCCATTCGGTAAAGGAATTGGATGACGAGGGTGAAGATGATGATGAATCGGCACTTATAAATGTGCTTGATAAAGCGATGCGTAATGAAGATATTCCAAACAGAACAAATAAAACGAATTGATGCGTTAACCTCCCAGTATGAGTCCATCGCGTCCTACCATTTGATGGAACGTGCTTCTCGTGCTTTTTTCGAGGAGTTGTTGCGTCGTGTGGATGATTCGGTTACCTTTTGTGTGGTAGCTGGCAGTGGCAACAATGGCGGTGATGCATTGGTGGTGGCCCGATTGTTGAAGATGATCGGTCGGAATGTCATTGTTTATTTGGTTAATCCTAAGAACGCTCTTTCTGTGGATTGTTCGACCGCATATGAAAATCTTATCAGCAGATTTCCGGATTGTGTGGTTACTGTTACATCTGTTGAACAGATCTCCATTGATGCGGATTGTGTGATTGATGGCCTGTTTGGATCGGGACTAAATAGACCTTTGTCTGGTTTGTATAAATCCATTGTCGAAAAAATCAACGACTCCAATAAGTTTGTTGTCTCAATTGATTTGCCCTCTGGTCTCTTTGGCGAGGATAATGGAGAAAATGATAAGAGTGCGATTGTGAGCTCTTCGTTGACGCTTACGTTCCAATTCCCTAAATTGTCATTCCTTCTGCCGGACAACGAGCTTTTCTTAGGGGAATGGAAGGTGCTGGATATCCAATTGCATCCTAGAGCGATGCAAGAAATTGATTCCTCTTTTTTCATGACCGATGAATGTGTGGCTAGGTCGTTGCTAAAGGTGCGCGGACGATTTTCCCATAAAGGAACTTATGGTCATGCCTTATTGGTGGCAGGTTCAAAGGGTATGACGGGCGCTGCTGTATTGGCGGCGAAATCCGCTTTGCGTTCTGGATGTGGTCTACTTTCCGTCAGGGTTCCTGATTCTTGCCGAGAGATATTGCAAATTACTGTTCCAGAGGCGATTGTAAATCCAGATCCTTCGAATGAGTTTTTTTCGGCTGTGCCAGAGTTATCCAAATATAATGCGATTGGCATTGGCCCTGGTTTGGGTCTTTCTGATGAGACGAGGATCACTTTGAAATCTCTGTTGGAAGCGTTGGATAATAAGCCTTTTGTCATGGATGCGGATGCGTTAAACATCCTAGGTACGGATCCCTCCCTATGGACGACTCTTCCGGAAAATGCGATATTGACCCCTCATCCGAAGGAGTTTGAACGTATATCGGGAAGAAAAACGGTTGGATACGAGCGATGGATGGCTCAATTGGATTTGTCGGTGAAG
Source organism: Paludibacteraceae bacterium (assembly GCA_024401515.1). Classification (GTDB taxonomy): domain Bacteria; phylum Bacteroidota; class Bacteroidia; order Bacteroidales; family Paludibacteraceae; genus UBA1181. Next base: position 4,151 of record JAKSKY010000019.1, read on the forward strand.
CATAAAGTAGTGATTGTTCTGAAGGGAGCCTATACATCAGTCTCTTTGCCGGATGGCACCCTACATTTCAACACGACGGGAAATGCCGGAATGGCGACAGCGGGCAGTGGGGATACTTTGACCGGTATTATTTTGTCTTTGCTTGCCCAAGGTTATGATGCGGCTGACGCAGCCCGTTTGGGTGTGTGGTTGCATGGTAGGGCAGGTGATTTGGCTTTGTGTGAACAGAGCGAAGAGAGCTTGTTGGCCAGTGACATTACGGCTTGTTTGGGCAAGGCTTTTTCTACCCTGAAAATGTAGAATTTTTCATCTGCGCAGAAAGATGGCGCAGCGCTTGTTTTAATTTGCGGCCATACGTAAAGTGTGGTAAAAAAATCATTCCATAAGAGCGGTAAATCCGCTATAAATTATTAAATTTGGGCAACGTATCGTTTGGTGCGTTGTTATTTAAACATGAACGATTATGGCAAAATCAATCAAAAAATCGAGAGCATCATTGGCCTCTAAAAAGAAGAGCCAAAAGAAGAGTGAGCCTGCTGGTGGTAAGCAACTTACTAAGCAGGAGATGTTGAATCGCACGGTGCATTTCTTCGAACAGAATGCCTCTCAAGCCTATAATTATAAACAGGTCGCATTTGAGATCGGTGTGACTAGCATGACTCAAAAGCGTCAACTCATCCAACTCTTGGAGGATTTGGTGCTGCAAGAGTTTTTGATCTCTCCCGCTAGCGGTAAATACCGTATCGATAACCGAACAGGCGCGATCGTAGGTAAGTTGGAACGCAGAACGGGAGGTAAGGTATTCCTTGTTCCTGATGATGGTGGTGAAGATATCTTCATCATGGATAAATATATGAACAAGGCCATTGTGGGTGATACGGTTCGTATCCGTCTGTTTGCCCGTCGCAAGGGTCAAATCCAGGAGGGTCAGGTGTTGGAGGTGCTTCAACGTGGCCACGATACCTTTGTGGGTAAATTGGAGGTCTCCAAGAATTTCGCCTTTCTACAAGTGGACAACCGCTTGTTGAGCAATGATATTTTTATTCCGTTGGATCAACTGAAAGGTGGTAAGACAGGTGATAAGGCCATTGTGAAAATAACGGAATGGTCCCAACGAGACCGTAACCCAGTCGGTGAAGTGCTTGAAATTTTAGGTGAGGCTGGTGACAATAATGCGGAGATGAACGCTATCCTTGTGGAGTATGGTTTGCCGTATTCTTACCCTCAAATCGTAGAGGAGGAGGCCAATAAGATTCCTGAGGAGATTTCTCCTGAAGAGATCGCTAAGCGTATCGATATGCGTGGTGTCCCTACATTCACCATCGACCCTGCGGATGCGAAGGACTTTGATGATGCCCTTTCCGTTCGGAAAATGGAGGATGGAACTTGGGAGGTGGGTGTTCATATCGCAGATGTGACCCATTACGTGAAGGAGGGTGATATCATCAACGAGGAGGCCTACAAACGCGCCACTTCCATCTATTTGGTGGATAGAACAATTCCAATGTTGCCGGAAAGACTCTGCAACAAGGTTTGCTCATTGCGTCCTGATGAGGAGAAGTGTTGTTACTCCGTGATCTTTAAGATGGATGACGATGCCAATGTCTTGAAATACCAGATTGCCCATACGGTGATCCGTTCCAATAGAAGATTCGCCTACGAAGAGGCTCAACAAGTGATTGAGACCCACGAGGGTGACATGAAGGAGGAGATCCTCGTTTTGGATACTTTGGCGAAGAAGCTACGTGAACGTCGTTTCGCGAAGGGAGCCATCGCCTTTGAACGAACAGAGGTGCGTTTCGAGATTGATGAGAAGGGTAAACCTTTGAGCGTTTATTTCAAGGAATCCAAGGATGCCAACAAGTTGATCGAGGAGTTTATGTTGTTGGCCAACAGAACGGTGGCGGAGCACATCGGTAAGGTAAAGAGTAAGACTACGAAACCTAAGACTTTCGTCTATCGTATCCACGATTTGCCAGATCCTGAGAAGCTCTCCAACTTGTCTCAGTTCATTTCCCGCTTCGGTTATAAGTTGAAAACGACAGGAAAGAATACGGAGGTGTCCGCGTCCATCAACCGTTTGTTGGATGATGTGCAAGGAAAACGTGAGCAGAATTTGATTGAGACCATCGCGATCCGTTCCATGGCGAAGGCTGTATACTCTACAGAGAATGTAGGCCACTATGGTTTGGCTTTTGATTACTATACACATTTCACCTCTCCGATCAGACGTTATCCGGATATGATGGTTCATCGTTTGTTGGATCGTTATGCGGATGGAGAGAAGAGCGTAAGTCAAGAGGTGTTTGATGATTACTGTAAACACTGTTCCGATATGGAGCAAGTGGCTGCTAATGCGGAGCGTTCCTCTATTAAGTATAAACAAGTGGAATTCATGTCCGATAAGATAGGTCAAACTTTCAATGGCGTCATCTCCGGTATCCAGGAGTGGGGTGTATATGTGGAGTTGAATGAAAACAAGTGTGAGGGTATGATTCCTATCCGTGATTTGGATGATGATTTTTATTTCTTCGACGAAAAGAATTATTGCTTGACGGGAAGGAAATACAACCGTACTTATCGCCTAGGAGATGAGGTGGTTGTTCGTATTAAAAAGACCAATTTGGACAAGAAACAAATGGATCTTGAATTAATTGAAAAGTTGTAAGAATGAGAATAGGAAGATCGTTTTGCGCACTTTTCATTGCGCTTGCGTGCATGGCTTGTGGCAAAGAAACTAGAGAAGGTACTGATTTGTACACCAATGGATTGCGTGGCAACGTGAAGAGTGTGTCTGAGAAAAAATACCATGCCGTCATGGATGAGAACCAAGAGATTGTCAGAGGTTCTTTCTTCCGTAACAATGGAGAATGGGACTGTGTGGCCCATTTTAATAAAGACGGAAATTATGAGGAGGTGGTTTACCTTGACCGAGACGGTGATATTGTGGAAAGAAACGTGTATGAGTATGGTGAGAACAGAAAAGTTTCCACCTTGCAAATTTTCGAGGATTCCAGCACCTTGAAAAAGAAATGTTTGTATCAGTATGATATCAAGGATCGTGTGTCGGTTATTCAAGAATTGGACGAAGATGGCGATTTCCGATTGGGTACTAGCATCGTCTATAATGATGAAAATTTGATTGAGACGGCGACCACCGTAAATAGGTTGGGTACGGTGTTGTGTAGAACGATTACGGAGAAAAACCGTAAGGGGCAGGTCTCAGATTTTAAGTATTATAACGAAGAGAGAAAACTAACCAATTGGCGGAAGGAGACACATGATGACGAAGGCAGATTGTCGGAAATGGTTGTCTTGCATGCGGATGAATCGTTGGCCTTCAAGGTGGTAAACAGTTATAATTTACAAGGCGATTTGGTGAAATCGGAGCCTTTCTCTGAAGAGGAGGAGTTCTTGAACCAACGTTACACTTACGTTTATGACAAAAAGTCCAATTGGATTTCAAAAATACAGTTCTTTGGTGATTCCGCCGTCAGCGTTACGGAACGTGAGATTGAATATTATTAATTAGAAAAAGAAGATGATATCCGTAGATAAACTAACGATTCGTTTTGGTGGTGTCACCCTATTCAATGATATTTCCTATGTGGTGAATCCTAAGGATCGTATCGCATTGGTTGGTAAGAATGGTGCGGGAAAGAGTACGATGCTAAAGGTTTTTGCCGGTATCCAACCTCCTTCAAGCGGAAGTGTATCTGTTCCCAAAGATGTGACCATTGGATATTTGCCGCAGCACATGATCCACGATGATGGTGTGACAGTGATGGAGGAGGCTGAAAAGGCTTTTTCGGATATATTTAAATTACAGCAAGAAATTGAACGGATGACGTTGGAATTGGCTGATCGCGCAGACTACGAATCCGCGTCTTATCAGCAATTGATCGATCGATTGACCCATGCCAACGAACGTCTGGATATGATGGGTGTGAATAATTTCAAGGGAGAGGTGGAGAAAACGTTGCTCGGCTTGGGATTTGTACGCTCTGACTTTGAACGCCAGACCAGTGAATTTAGTGGTGGATGGCGAATGCGAATAGAGTTGGCGAAAATCCTTTTGAAACGTCCTGACGTGTTGTTGCTTGACGAGCCTACCAACCACTTGGATATCGAGTCCATTCAATGGCTGGAGGATTTTTTGAAGTCATGCGGCAGTGCGGTTATCCTAGTCTCCCACGACCGTGCCTTTATTGATGCGGTTACCAATCGTACCATTGAGATCTCTTTGGGAAGAATCTACGATTATAAGGTTTCCTACTCCAAATACGTGGAGTTGCGCAAAGAGCGTCGAGAGCAGCAATTGCGCGCTTACGAGAACCAACAGAAGCAAATCCAGGAGACCGAGGATTTTATTGAACGTTTCCGCTATAAGGCGACCAAATCCAATCAGGTGCAGTCCCGTATCAAACAGTTGGAAAAACTGGATATTATTGAGGTGGATGATGAGGACAATTCAGCGTTGCGTTTGAAGTTTCCTCCCGCACCCCATTCCGGAACCATTACGGTGGAGGCGCAGCATTTGACCAAGAGATATGATGACAATGTTGTCTTGGATGACATTGATATAACCATTAAACGAGGTGAAAAGGTGGCCTTTGTCGGAAAGAATGGTGAGGGAAAATCCACTTTGGTGAAGTGTATCATGGAACAAATCCCTTATGAGGGAATGTTGAAGTTGGGACACTTGGTCAAAATTGGCTATTTCGCCCAAAACCAAGCCTCTTTGTTGGATGATAATTTGACGGTCTTCGAGACAATCGATAATGTGGCTGTCGGAGATATCAGGACGAAAATCCGAGACATTTTGGGCGCTTTCATGTTTGGCGGGGAGGCTTCCGATAAAAAGGTCAAGGTGCTTTCCGGTGGTGAACGTACTCGTTTGGCGATGATTCGTCTGTTGTTGGAGCCTGTCAATTTCTTGGTATTGGATGAGCCTACCAACCACTTGGACATGCGTTCGAAGGATGTTCTGAAGGATGCTATTAAGGCCTTTAACGGTACGGTGGTGGTAGTTTCCCATGATAGAGAGTTCTTGGATGGTTTGGTGGATAAGGTGTATGAATTCGCCAACCATAAGATCAAGGAACATATTGGTGGAATCTATGATTTCTTGCAGGCGAAGAAATTAGCCTCATTGCAAGAATTGGAGCGCAAGTCCGAAGTGCAAAAGGTGGATGTGAAGGAGGAGACTCCTTCCGACAATAAATTGTCTTACGAGGCGAAAAAGGAGTTGACGAAGAGAATCCGCAAGGCGGAGAAAGCTGTCGCCGATGCTGAAGCCTCCATCAATGCCATCGAGCAGCGTATCGCTGAGATTGAGACGGATCTCCAAAATCCGGAAAATGCCACCAATGGCGCATTGTTTGATGAATACCAGAAGAAAAAGCATGAGCTCGAACAGAAGATGTACGAGTGGGAGTTGCTTTCAGAGGAATTGGAAACGGTGAAGGCGGAAGCCTAATCACCGTTCCCATTCAGATAAATCTGCCTTTTTTTCAATCTTATCTTCCAGTTCCTTCGGTAACCAGCTGAAGAAATCGAAATGGGTAATCTTTTCAATGGTGTCCACACTGCATACTGCTTTGTGGAGAGGTTGGTTCTCATTGTTGTTTTCGTAAATGAATCCAATCGCTTTTTCCTTCCCTTTACGGGTGGATAAAATCACTTTAAAGAAGGCGTCGGGTACCGCTACTTTGTGTGTCTTGCCGATTGTCCGTGGTGTTTGGTTTCGGAAAATAGGACCACATACGATATGGATTCCATTCTCTCGGATCGCCCATTTCTCTCGGCATAGATTCTCCAAAGTACTCCAATCTCCCGCATTTAGTTTAGCGCTTTGCGGGCACATGTTGGTCATATAAAAACACTCGATGGCTGCTGTCGTGTCGAAACGCATGTCGGCGAATGGCGCCATGTGACCTCTGCTTAGTTTGATGTCTGTCTGGGCCAACTCTCCCGAATAATCGTTGTTGGAGACTCTGTGTTTTGATTCCGCTTTGGGGTCTTCGGCGAAACGGTTGTCCCTTTTTACTCGTTTGGTTGTGGCCTCCTCTTTAGTCAATTCCCATGATACCCAGTTGGGGCATAGTGTCTTTTTGTTGAAGGATAGGGAGTAATGGTTGTGGTCGATGACGACACTGTTTTTTTTGCTTTGTTGGACCATTAAATCCTTGGGAGTCTCCGCATTGCCTTTTAGTGTGAGGCAAGAAGAGAGTAGGAGACTGAGTCCTATCGCGATGATATAACTGAATCGATTGCTCATAGGCAAATAAAAGAAAGGCGCATTGTTAGAGAAGCAATGCGCCTTTGTGTTAGATTAAATGTTTATTAGAATCTCCAACCGATGGTTGCGATGATGTTGCGGGTCTTTAGATTTTCCTCCAAGGCTGTATCTCCATCGTTAAGAGGAAGGAAGTCGTAGAGGTAGTTGTGGGTGTTCCTGAATGCGTAAGCCAAGTCGCAGAAGAAGTGCTCACCTTTGTAACCTGCACCACCTGTTACATAGATGCTTTGTTGAGGGATGGTCAAAGGACGGAAGTTAAGGAGTCCCCAAGCCTCGTCAGCTGTGTAGTTGGTGATTGGCTTTGATGCGTATGCGAAACCTGCGCGAAGGAAGAAACCGTCTGCCACTTGTACCTCAGTACCCAATTTGATGGTGTGGGTCTTGCACATTCTCTCTTCTGCTACATCTGTTTCGCTGTCGAAGTTCATGTCGTCAATCTTCAAACGAGTCTTTTGGAAGTTCTCGTATTGGTAATCCAAGTCGATTAAGGCGCGCTTGCCAATGACAAAGCCCAAACCTGCCTTGAATTTAAGAGGGGTTCTCAAATCGTAGATGGCAGGAACGCCGTCGTAATCCTCTTTCATCTCTTTGCCATCGAAACCAATTGTCACGTTGTTGTACTCGTTGATGTTGTAGTGGGTTGGGGTCTCGATGGAAGCACCGATTCTAAGAACATCTACTGGACGAACAATCGCACCGACTCTGAAGTTTACGCCAGTACCTTCGATTTCTGTCATGTTGTCCAAGTACCACTCGTCATCGAAAATGATTCCGTCTGACACAGGTGTGTCGGAGATCTCTGTGTACATGCCGGTTTGCTTGTATCTCAATGTGTTGATACCGAGAGCAGCACCGATGTATACTCTATTGGAGATGTTCAATCCGTAAGAGATATCCCATTGTCCGATGTGTCCCTTCTCCATGAAAGAGAGTTTTCTGTTTATTGTTTCGTTACCGAATTGAGACTCGTCATATCCATCCTCGTTGGTGTCGATCAACTTTAGATCATAAGCCATGTCGTTGATCAAGTTGCCTTCGCCTGCCTCCACGATATTGTCGGAAAGAGAGCAGTTGACTTGGTCGTTTCTTCTGGTGTAGCGAGAGATGTTGCTCATGCGATGGTAGTTGATGCCCAAAGAGGAGCAGATGTATCCTCTTGTCTTCTCTTTCTTACCTCCGAAGTTGATGACAAACGCGAAGTTGTCCAACGCACCCTTTACCTCTGAATCGTTGTTGATGTATAGGCTAGGGGAGAACGAAATCTCGTGGCTTCTGTAAACACCTAGTGCGGCAGGGTTGTCCTTGCAAGCTGAAGCGTTGCCTCCTAGTGCGGTCATCGCACCTGCCATACCTGAATAGCGGGCATTTCCCAATACGGGATCTGTCTGAGTTTCCACTACCGCATCGAACATATTCTGTGCGAATGCCAAGCTGGCCATTGCGGTAAGTCCTATGGTTGCAATTAATCTTTTCATATGCGTATCGTTTTAATATTAGCTATTGGAAAAAATTGAAAGGGGATCCTTCCTGGATATCCATTCCGGAATCCCCTTTGTTTTTATCTGCGTCCACTGCTTGAACGGGATGAACTGCTAGAGCTACGGGAAGAGCTTCCAGAAGAGTAGCTTGATCTTGAGCTGGAAGAACTTGAGCTAGAGCTAGAACCTGATGAACGGTAAGAGCTGCCTCCGCTGTATGAACCACTACTTCTGCTTGAGCTAGATGAGCTGGAAGAAGAACTTCTGTAGCTGGATGAAGAAGAGCTGCTTCTGTAAGCTGGGGAAGAGCTTCTGCTTGTGCTAGAAGAGCTGCTTCTGTAAGATGGAGAAGTAGAACTGCTTCTTGTTGTGCTGGAAGAACTGCTTCTGTATGCTGGGGAAGAGCTTCTGCTCACTGAGCTAGAACTTCTTTGTCCGGAAGAAGTGACCACTCTTGAACTACCAGAACCGTTTCCGCTGCGGACAGCAGGACTGCTGCTAGTTGTGCGGGTTTGGTTTCTCACAATACGAGTTCCGCTGTTTCTAACCTCGTTGCCTGTCATGATATGACGTGGAGTAGAGAGGTGTCTGCGGTTGTCGAAGTGGTGTACTGGATGGTATGAATGAGCGTGGTGGTAATGGTGATGGTTGTGCGCATAGTAAGGGTGACAACCCCATCCGTAGTATAGCCCATAATATCCATGGTTCCAGTAATAGTCGCTGTATGGCCAGTGGTAAAAACGATGTGAGTAGTAAGGGTAGTATGTGTGGTAGTAGCTCCAACCCCATGGATCGTAATCGAATGATGAACCAATGAGGTAAATGTTGGTGCTGCTTGGTGTGGACACTGACTCTACTGCTGCATCGTCGCTTTCGTACATCGGGATACCAGCGTCGTGGAAACGGTTCAATCTGTCGGTGTAGGTGTAGTCGTCGCCTCTCTCAACGAGAATGGTGTCTGTGTAGAAATCGTTACCTACGATAGTTGGATCCTCCACGTATATGGTGTCATTGCTGACACGTACCTCTTGTTGTTGTTTGCTCTTGATGACCATCGCTTGATAGGATTTCTCCTTCTCAGCCTTCATCTTAGCTTCCTTCTCAGCCTTAGCTTTGGCGCGTGCCTCAGCTCTGGCGTTAGCGCGGTTAACTGCCTCTTCCGCATCCTTCTTCGCGTCAGCAGTAGAATAGTAGATGTCATCTGTCACCGCAGATGCGCTGATTGGTAGGACTGTTAAGCCGAGCGTGTATAAAAAGAATTTTAGAATTTTCATGGCATTACCCTCCTATAATTAAATTCAAAAACGTAATTTTGTGTCTACAAAGATATACAAATTTTATCTCTTACTGAAATCGTTCTTTGGTTTCAGTGATACGAAGATAGAATAAAGTTTGTAGGGGTAAAAATCTTATGGACAATTTCCCCATTATTATCGACGAATTAAAGATTGTGACCGATGAAATACATAGAGGTTAAATTCAGTTTTTCTTCCCAAGAGGAGTATGTGAAGGATTTGTTATCCAGTGAATTAGGTGAAATAGGCTTTGAAAGTTTCTCTCCAGAGGAGGAGGTTTTGGTGGCTTATGTGCAGACGCCTGTGTTCGACGAATCGGCATTGAAAACATTGCTTTCGGAATTCCAATTTGACCCTAATATCCGCTATGAGGCGAAAGAGGCTGAGGATAAGGATTGGAACGAGGAGTGGGAGAAGAATTACTTTGAGCCTATCGTGATTGGCGAGGAGTGTGTGGTCCATGGATCCTTCCATAAAAATATCCCAACAGCCAAGTATGACATCGTCATAAATCCTAAGATGGCTTTTGGTACCGGATACCATGCGACGACAACATTGATGATGAAGGCGTTGCTTCGTCTTGATTTGGCGGGAAAGAGTCTTTTGGACATGGGGTGCGGAACAGCCATATTGGCGATCTTGGCCAAGAAAAAGGGTACGGGCCGTACGGTGGGTATCGATATTGACGAGTGGGCTTATGAAAATGCCAAGGAGAATATCGTCGTTAACAATACGCCTGATATTGAAATCCGCCTTGGTGGAGCTGATGCTTTGAAAGAGGAGAATTTTGACATTATCATGGCGAATATCAACCGTAATATCTTATTGCAGGATATACAACACTATGTGAAACGTCTCCACAAAGGTTCGCTTCTCTTCATGAGTGGATTCTACGAAACGGACATTCCTGTGATAGAGGAGGAGACGAAGAAATATGGTTTGGACAAAATCTCGTATGAGAAACAGGGCGATTGGGTGGCTGTTCAATTTGAGAAGTCCGAATGATGGATCCGATATGTTTTGATTAATATGATAAAAAACCTACTGTTATGATGCAAACTAATCCACAATTGGAATTGGCTCACCGTATTATCAGTGAGACCGCTTCCAATCTTTTCCTGACCGGTAAGGCGGGTACGGGAAAGACTACATTTTTGAAAAATCTGAAAGAACATTCTCCCAAGCGAATGGTCGTGGTGGCTCCTACGGGTGTGGCGGCCATCAATGCGGGAGGCGTGACACTCCACTCCTTTTTCCAGATTCCCTTTGGCCCCTATTTGCCGGGTCGGAAGGATTTGGCGAAAGAGGTGAGCCGTATGCGTAGGGAGAAGATTAATATTATCCGCACCTTAGATCTTTTGGTGATTGACGAGATCAGTATGGTGCGGGCTGACTTGTTGGATTGCATCGATGATGTGTTGAGACGAGTGCGTCGTTCCAATATGCCTTTTGGCGGGGTCCAACTTTTGATGATAGGGGATACCCAACAGTTGACGCCTGTGGTGAAGGAGGATGAGTGGGAGATGTTGCAGGAAGTTTATGACACACCCTATTTTTTTAGCAGTCAAGCGCTTCTCAAGACCCGATTTACCTGTGTGGAACTGAAACATATATTCCGACAAGATGATGAGGCGTTTATCGAGTTGTTGAATAAAATCCGAGATAATAAAGTGGACGCCAGTACCTTGGCGGAGCTCAATAAACGTTGCATGCCCCATTTCAACCCATCGGATAGTGAGGGGTATATTCGTTTGACTACCCACAATTCGGTGGCGCAGAATATGAACGAGGCGAAACTCTCCGCATTGAAGGGGAAGTCCTATACTTTTGACGCGAAGATAGAGGGTAATTTCCCCGAATACGCCTATCCGACCGAGGAACATTTGGTCTTGAAGAAGGATGCGCAGGTGATGTTCATCAAGAACGATTCCTCTCCCGAAAAACGTTATTTCAACGGTAAGATTGGGGTGGTGAAGAGCGTGGATGAGGATGAAATCGTGGTGGAGGACCGTAAGACAGGCGCGACGATTACCGTGGGACGGGAGATTTGGGAGAATATGCGTTACGAACTCAACAAGGAGACGCAGGAGATCGAAGAGGTGGTGGATGGTATATTTGAGCAATATCCATTGAAGACCGCATGGGCTATTACGATCCATAAGAGTCAAGGCCTCACCTTTGAACGGGCCATCATAGATGCCGGTTCCTCTTTCTCCCACGGACAGGTTTACGTGGCTTTGAGCCGATGCAAAAGGTTGGATGGTATGGTGCTAAGTTCACCGATCACCCTCTCCTCCATCCGCCATGATTCACGGGTGGATTATTTCAACAGGGAGATGACATCGCGGGAGCCTAGCGAGGCGGATATGGAGCAGTTGCATCGTGAATATTATATGCAGTTGGCCCAGGAGCAATTCTCCTTCCATGCGTTGATGCGGCCACTTTTCTCCATGCAACGTCTGATGGTGGAATCTTTTGCCAAGTTGTATCCGACTACTTTGGCTTTGATCGACAACGCCCTTCCTGCATTGAAAGAGGAGGTGGATGAAGTGGCGATACGTTTCGTCCAACAGGTGAATTCCTTGGCTAGTGAATGTGAAAATGTGGACGAGGACGATAAATTGAGGGAACGGACGCAAAAAGCGGCCCGATATTTTTCCGAAAAATGTGAATCTGTTGTACCTTCGTTGCTCGAAGCGTTGGTTCCTATTCATACTGACAACAAGGAGTTGGCGAAACATTTCAACGATTTGCTGAATGCGATTCAAAGCGCGTACGATGAGAAGATGGCCACCTTGGCGATTTGTGACAATGGATTTGATTCTGCCCGTTTCTTGAATAGAAGGAATGACGTGATACTATCCGCTAAGGCGCCTTCAAAACCGAAAATGGCCAATGTGGAGGCTGCCTCCAAAGATATCCTTTATCCTGAACTCTACGAGCAATTACGCTTGTGGCGGAAGGAGGAGGCGGAAGCGCAGAAGGTGGCCGCTTATGTCGTGTTGAGTCAAGCGGCCCTTGTCAATGTGACCAATACGTTGCCCAAGAATGAACAGGAACTTATGCGCGTGAAGGGAATCGGAAAGGTAACTGTCGAAAAGTATGGCGCCGAGATACTCTCCATTGTGGAGGATTGCGTGGTGCAATATGAATATAGACGTGAACATTCCCTCTTTGATGAGGCTGAACCACGAAGAAGAAAGCGGGAAGCGGCCAAGGAGCCGAAAACGCCTTCGTATAATGAGACGTTGAAGCTTTTCTTGGAAGGGAAAAGCGTGGAGGAGATTTCCCAAGAGAGAGGATTGGCTACTAGTACAGTTGACAGCCATCTCTTCCAATGTGTCCAGCATGGATTGTTGCCCGCTGAGAAACTTTGTCCGAAGGCTCGGTTGAAGCAAGTATGCGCTTTTGTGAAGAAAAATTCGGAGTTGAAGTTGGGTGATTTACGTAAATTATGTGAAGATAAATATAGCTATGCGGAGTTACGCCTAGCTCAATATGTTAATAATGATAATGATTGATATGAGAAGATTGTTTTGGGCTTTGGCCCCCTCATTGATGTTGTGCGCCTCTTGTAAGAAGGTGTACGAGGAGAATTATTACTACACGACGGACGAGAATGTCTACAACTACGAGTATTATCAGACGGTTCTTTTGAACCAGGAGGAGATTACGCAGGATATTCGTCCCGATTATTTGAAAAAGGGTGACACGGTGGCTGTTTTCGCGGCCTCTAACGCAGTGAGCAAAAGTGAGTTGGCCAATGGTATCCAAACGTTGAAGAATTGGGGATTGGCAGTTGTTGAGGCTGAAAACCTCTATGAACAGGATGGCCGTTATGCGGGAACGCAATCACAACGGATCATCGGTTTGCAAAAGCTGTTGGATAATCCTAACATCAAGGCGCTTTTCGCCGCGAGAGGCGGATATGGTGCCGCACAGGTGATCTCCTTCCTCGATTTCGAGAAATTCCAGCAGAATCCTAAATGGGTAATTGGTTACAGTGATGTGACTGCCTTGCATGTCGCCTTGAACAATATGGGTGTCGAGAGCGTTCATGGACCGATGGTCAACAACATGACCCATACGGAGAGTGTGGAGAGTCTACGTAAAATGTTGTTCGGTGAACCCGTATCCTATTCCATCGCTAAGAACGAGAACTGCCGAATGGGTACGGCCGAGGGACGTCTGGTGGGCGGTAATCTCTCTTTGATTTACAGTTTGGGTGGCACTTTGTTCGATTTGAACGTGAAGAACGCGATTCTTTTGATTGAGGATACAGGAGAGAGCAATTATCACTTGGACCGTATGTTGACCAATTTGAAATTAAGTGGAAAACTCGATTGTATCAAGGGATTGGTAGTAGGCGAGTTCATCAAGATGTCGCAAGGATCCGATGCGCCTGTCAATGAGATCATCTTGGATAAGGTGAGGGATTTGGGTATCCCTGTCATGTATGGCTTGAATGTTGGCCATGACGTGACCAACTATGCGGTGAACTTTGGTAGAACGGTGAAGTTGGATGTCAATAATACCACTGCGACCCTTACGTTTGAATGATAATAAGGTTTTATGGCAAAGGTTAAATCTGTATATGTCTGTCAGAACTGCGGAGCGGAAGCTTCGAAGTGGGTGGGAAAATGTCCCGCTTGCGGAGAGTGGAACACCTATGTGGAAGCGGTGGTGCGCAAGGAATCCAAGGGAACGCAGACATTGAATTTTATTCCAGATAACGGCAAGTCGAAGCCTGTCCTCATCGATGAGGTGGAGACTTCGGAAGAGCCTCGCGACGATACGGGCAACAACGAGTTCAACCGTGTTTTGGGAGGTGGAATCGTGCCCGGTTCCTTGACCTTGATTGGAGGAGAACCCGGTATCGGTAAATCGACCCTGATTCTCCAAATCGCCTTGAGCTTGTATAACAAGAAAATCCTTTATGTATCGGGCGAGGAGAGTGTCAAACAGTTGAAACTGCGAGCCGACCGTCTCTCCGCCAAGGCGAATCCCAATTGCTACATTGTGAGCGAAACCTCCTTGGAGCAAATCTTTGTCCATATCCAGAACGTGCAGCCCGATTTGGTGGTGATCGACTCCATCCAGACCATCAGTACTGATATGGTGGAATCCTCTCCCGGTAGTGTCTCCCAAGTGCGAGAGTGCGCCGCCGCTATCTTGAAATATGCGAAGGAGAGTGGTGTCCCAGTCTTGATGGTGGGCCATATCAACAAGGAGGGTAATATCGCGGGACCGAAGGTCTTGGAACATATTGTGGACACGGTGCTTCAGTTTGAGGGTGACCAACACTATATGTACAGAATTTTACGATCCATCAAAAATCGTTTCGGAAGTACGGCGGAGTTGGGTATCTATGAGATGCGGCAATCGGGTCTTCGAGAGGTTTCCAATCCTTCGGAATTATTGCTCAGCAACAACCATACGGGGTTGAGTGGAACCGCTATTGGAGTGGCCATCGAAGGGGTGCGCCCCTTCTTGATTGAGGTGCAGTCATTGGTGAGTTCGGCCGCGTATGGTACGCCGCAACGCTCCACTACTGGTTTTGATATCCGTCGACTCAATATGCTTTTGGCTGTTTTGGAAAAACGAGTGGGTTTCAAATTGGCGCAGAAGGATGTCTATCTGAACATTGCGGGTGGATTGCGGATCAACGATCCCGCCTTGGATTTGGCCATTATCACGGCCATTCTCTCCTCCAATATGGATATGGTGGTGGATGCCCAGACTTGTTTGACGGGTGAGATAGGCCTTTCTGGTGAAATTCGTCCGGTCAATCGGATTGAACAGCGTATTTCGGAGGCTGAAAAATTAGGATTTAAACGAATCATTATCCCTGAGTTTAAAAATTTGGATGTGAAGAAGTGGAATATCGAGGTTGTGTGCGCCCGTAAAGTGGATGAGGCCTTCTCCGCTATTTTTGGATGATTTTTCTTTTTTAACTTTTGGAGGGAAATATACGGGAAGAGGTTCCGTTCGATATTTAGATAATAATAATGACGATGGCAAGAAAAATAAGAATCTTATCACTGCTTTTGCTCTTTGTGATGGGCGTTTCGGCGCAGATAAACACGAAGCGTATGATGGATATTGGTAAGAACGCCATCTATTTTGAGGACTATGTCCTCTCCATTCAATATTTCAACCGTGTCATTGGCGCCAAGCCCTATTTGGCGGATCCCTATTTCTATCGTGCGGTGGCGAAAATCAGTTTGGAGGATTATGTGGGGGCTGAACAAGACTGCGACCTAGCCTTGGAACGTAATCCCTTTGTGGTGGACGCCTATCGCTGCCGAGGTGCGGCCCGTTCTTGCATGGGAAAGTACGATGAGGCGCTTGCGGATTTCGACAAGGGATTGGAATTGGAACCCCACAATAAAATATTCCGATTGTTCAAGGGTTCGGTCTATGCGAGCCAAGAGAAGTGGGATACCGCAATTGCGGTCTTCTCTGATTTGGTGAAACTACATCCTCATTTTCAAGAGGCCTATTTAAGAAGAGGCTATTCCTATTTCTCCAATGGTGATACCGTGAACGCTTTGAAGGATTTCGAGTCGCTCTTGGCGCTGGATCGTTATTCCGCGGATGGCCATGCGGCGCGCGGTTATGTTTTGGGCGCCATGAAGGATTATGAGCGGGGAATTTTGGAATTGAACGAGGCGATTCGTTTAGAGCCCTATTGCGTGGGATTTTACATCAACCGTGGTGCCGTGTGGATGGGAGCGGGCGATTCGGTGAAGGCTTTGGCGGATTATGACGCCGCTATCCATTTGGATCCTTCCTGCACCTCCGCCTATTTCAACCGAGCCATCGTCCATACCAAGATGGGGAACCTGAAATTGGCCTTGGAGGATTATGATAGGGTAGTGGATTACGAACCCGGAAATTATTTCGCCATTCTCAACCGTGCGATTGTGTGTGAAAAGATGGGCCGATACAAGAATGCGGTCCGAGATTTGTCCACCATCTTAGAGGAGTACCCCGATTATTACCCAGCCTATCAGATGAGGGCGGAGGTGAAGCGCAAGATGAAGGACAAACAGGGGGCTGAGATTGATTACAACACCGCCTATGTGATACAACGTAAGCAAAACAAGGAACTGGATAAGAAACCGGCTGATTTATCCGCTTCGGATCCAAAGTTGAAAAAGAAGAAGGATTTGAAACGTCATGGTGAATTGGTGGTGATGGACAAGCAGGAGGAGATGCGTCGTCTCTCTTACCGTAGTGAATCGCGAGGACGCGTACAGAATGTGAACTTCCACATCGAATTGAGTCCAATGTTGCTGCTCTCCACTCATCCGAAGAGCAATCGGGAGGAGGCTAAGAAATCTATGTTCCTATATGATAAGAGGCTAATGGCTTTGGATGCCTCGTTACCCAATATGAAATTGTCGTTGGCATTGGCCGAGGAGCCTATTGGAGAAGAGCGTTTGAGATTAACGCTTGCTTCGATAGATAGTCTGTCCAACCGACTTACCCAACAGGTCGCTCCAAAGGATCTTTTGGTCAGGGCCATTTGCATGGAGACTGTTTCTGACTATCAAGGCGCATTCGATGATTTGTCTGCGGCCATTGATATGGGAGGGGACGAATATGTTTGGTTGACCCATTTCCTCAGAGGTGTATTGCGCTATAAACGTTTTATGGTCCAGTCCAATTTGGAGGGTGAGGAGGTAGCTTCTTTGCAGACAGTTGTGTTTGAGTTGATGCAGAAAGATTTCGATGCGGCTACTCGCTTGGCGCCAGACTTCGCTCCCGCTTGGTACAATTTGGCCCATGCCTTGGTGGCGCAACGTAAGTATGAGGATGCGATAAAAGCCTATGACCAGGCAATCGTATTAAAGCCTTCGTTAGCGGAGGCTTACTATAATCGAGGACTTACCCATATCTATATGAAGAATCGTGAGCAGGGCATCTCCGATTTGAGCAAGGCAGGTGAGTTGGGTCTCTATTCCGCCTATAATGTGATCAAAAGATTTGGAGGAAAACAGTAGAGACGTTGCGCACAACGTCTCTACGTCTCTCTCTTATTCCTTCTTTATGATGATCAAATTCTGACCAATTTTCAGCGCTGTGCCCTTTAAATGGTTCCATTCTTGGATCTCCTCTACGGTGCATCCATGTGTTTTAGAGATGCGGTAGAGTGTCTCTTTCGCCTTTACGATGTGAATGGTCGTGTCGCTTCCTTGGGTAGGATTGATGATGACCTCTTCCACTGGCTTTATTTCGGGTACAACCTCTCGTTTCACCTCCTCTTCTTGTTGGATGATGAGCCTTTGGTCAATCTTCAGATAAGTATTCTTGAGATTGTTCCATCGCATTAGATCCTCCACGCTGCAATCATACATCTTGGCTATTTTGAAGAGGGTCTCCTTCTTCTGGACGATGTGGACAAGCGCCTCTTTGTGTGTCTCCTCCTTTTCAGGAGCGACAGGGATTACGGTTGGCTCTTGCTTCTCTTCCTTTTTCTCCTCTTGTTGAGGCTCTGCTTGTTCCTTCTCCTTCTCCTCCTTTTGTGGTGTCACCTCTTCTTGTGGAGTATTCTCTTCCTTCTTATCAGGAACGACAAGTGTAGGATCCTCCTCTCCGATGATACGTTTGATGCCGATGTGGCGGATGCGGTAGTATTCCGTCTCCGGGTAGTTGTCGATGGTGATGCCGCTATTCACGGAGGCGTGGATGAATCGTAGGGTTGTGTTTTTCCCGTCGGGCTGTACTTCGTAGACGATGCCGACATGTCCTACGCCTTTGGATTTTGCGTTGCTCCCTTTGAAAAAGATGAGGTCTCCTTTTTTAGCATCTTCCAGGGAAACCTTGTCTCCTTGTAGGTATTGAGAGACGGATGATGCGGCCAAGTCATAACCGAATTGGCGGAACACATAGCCCGTGAATCCTGAGCAATCGAAACGATGGGGCCCTTTGCCTGCGTATTGATACCTCTTGCCAAGGTGTTTGGTGGCCTCCACAATGATGGAGTCACGCAAAGAGAGGTGGCTCTCTTCGTGCCTTCTGGCATATGAGCAGAGAGGCAATATGGCTAATAATAAAATGGTTACAATCTTTCTCATGGAGACAAAGGTACATATTTTCTTTGAAAGAAATTCCTCGCTTTAGCTCTCAACATTGTTGTTTTAATTCCTAAAAACCGTGACGTTAGGCTTACAAATTGAAATATATTGATAAAAAATTATGTTATATGTGCTTAATGTGCGATATATGTTTGTATATTCGCGGTGTATTACACTATATCATAATTTTGTATATAGACTTTGTTGAGAGTGGGGTGAAGTAGGGCTGATGTGTTGCTGAACAAGGTCCCTATCTATTTCTTACAGAAAAATAGTCAAATAAGATGAAGTACTCATTGTTAGGTTTATTGATGTTTGTGACAACATCTCTTCATGCGACGCATTTCTCTTATACGGAAGGCGTTGTGAATAATGGTGATTTTGAGGTGAGCAGGGAGGTTAAGGCAGGGACGAACTCTGTTGAGGTCTCTTATCGTTGGGGCGGTTTCTCCGTGGAAAAAACCACAGTGGATGGTCAAGTGTTGCATCTGATCAAGATGAATAACCTGGCTGATTTGGAGGAGAAGGGATGTCCGAAACTTCCTGTTGTCAATGATTTGTTGAGTGTCGCCTCTTCTCATGTGAAGGTGGAGATCTTGGACGCTGAGTACAAAGAGTATAAGGAATTCATGGTATATCCATCCCAAGGAGCGATTGCGCAAACGGAGACCGATACATTGGGAAATTTGATGTTCTCGGACGTATACCAGACCAATAGTTATTATCCGGCGAACAATGTTAGTGTGGTAGAGGTGCAGGCTTACCGCTCTTATCCATTCGCGACGGTGCGTTTTTGCCCAATCCAGTATAATCCTGTCACAAAAGTGGTGAAATGTTGCACACATGTCACATATCGATTGAGTTGGTCGAAGAATGATTACCAGTCTAGTGTGGAAGCGCCAGGGGACGAGAATCTTCCTATGAACTATGCGAAGATGCCTACCCTTTTGAGAGGCGTTGTGGCGGATTACGTGGCTAGCCAAGATACTATGTCTGGTAAAACTTCGTTGCGTGGTGGCTCTGTATCGAAGGATAAGGCGGATTATTTGATTGTGACCACCAATAAATATTTGCCTGCTGTGGAGCGTTTTAAATCTTGGAAATCCATGTTGGGTTACAAGGTGCTTGTATTGTCTACTTCCCAATGGGCTAGTAAGGAGGATGTGAAGGATCAAATCTATGTGAATTATGTGGCGAACGATAAACCGGAGTATCTCTTGATATTCGGAGACATCACAGACGTTCCTTCCTATTTGAGTCCATACTCTTACGAAACGCATAGTAGTTATAAGAAGTATAATCTTGATTATGGCCAATATGCCTCCGATTTGCAGTACTCTTGCATGGATGGCCCTGATGATATCGTTCCGGATATGGCGGCTGGACGTATATCAGTCTCTTCTCTTGACGAGGCGAATACGATAGTGGATAAGATCATCAATTATGAGCAAAACCCAGTGTTGGACGAGTCTTTCTACAATACGGCCTTACATTGTGCCTTCTTCCAAGATGATATAGTAGTAAAATCGACTACAGCGGGCGTTCCGGATGAACACTTCCATGATGGGTATGAAGACCGTCGTTTTGTCTTGACGAGTGAGGAGATCCGTAATTATATGATGGGTTGGGGTAAAACCGTTGATCGAGTTTACTTCGCGAAGAATTGGGGGGCTGAACCTGCTTTCTATAATTCCGGAACATATTCCAATGGCGCCTCGTTGCCAAGCGAGTTGACTGGCTATGGCCCCGTATGGGAAGGAACCCGAAATGAAATCAAGGCGGGTATCGAAAAGGGTGCCTTTTATGTTTTACACAGAGATCATGGAAATTATTATGGATGGGGTGATCCGGAATATCAATTGGGTGATCTTGATAAATTAAACAATGGTGATAAAACGCCTGTTGTATTCTCTTTGAACTGTTTGACGGGAGGCTTCCAATTCGGAGAGTGTTTCTCGGAGAAATTTTTACGGAAACAGAATGGAGGAGCGGTTGGTGTTGTTGGCGCGACAGCTGTTAGTTTCTCCGGCTATAACGATGCGCTTGCGATCGGTATGTTTGATGCGATCTATCCATATCCGGGTGTAAGTACGGTTTGGCGTGGTGGACGTGGCTACGAGCCTGAGAATGTGGAACCGATATATCACATGGGCCAAGTATTGAATAAGGCGTTGTTGATGATGCCTAACATATATCAGTCAGGTATTTTGGCTCGTTTCTCCAGTGCTATTTTCCACTATTTCGGAGATCCTAGTATGGAACTACGTACCGAGGCCCCAGTTTGTTTGGACGCCACGGTGGTGAAGGAGGGATCTTTGGTGAAGGTTTCGACCCCTGTTTCAGGTTGTAGAATCTCCCTTTGTAGCGTGGATGACGGCGGAGAGTCATACGTACAATCTTTTGACGGTGTTTCAGAAGCGACCTTCCAAGATGTAGACTTCAATTATGCGGTGACTGTCTATCGACACAACTATGTGCCATTTGTTTACAATGGAGCTAAGTATATTCAAAGCAAAGTTTATGCGTCGGATGAAACCGTTGTGGCGAATGTAATCTATGCGGGAGAAGGTGTATTGGAGAGCCAGCCGAAGGGTGAGGTAGTCGTGAAGAGTGGAGATGTCAACTATTACGCCTCTTCCAGTGTCGTCTTGAAAACAGGATTCTCCGTTATGTTGTCTGATAAAGAGTCTGAATTCGTTGCTCATGTGGATGTCCATCCTTGTCAATCCGTTTCGGAAGAACCGGAGAGCTCTTACCATGCCGTTCCAACTGAACCGCAAATCTTTGCGCTTACCACTGATTCCGACGATGTGGTTATTGTGGAGGTGGAGTCTAACTTGACGGATCTACAGAATAACTTGGATAAAAGGCTGAATACTTATGTGGAGAATGGTGAAATCGTTGTCGTATTGGGTGAGTTGAGTGGCCGTGTGGTGGTCTCTGATGTGCAAGGAAAGCAAGTGGCTGCCCAAAATGGTTCGGGCATCATCCGATTGGGCGTCGAGAAGGGCCTTTATGTGGTGACTGTTCATTTCGATGAGAGCCAACAAACTGAAAAGGTGGTAAACCCATAATTAGAATCATGCGTGAATATTTTAATTGATTAAATAATTTAAAAACAAATAAATATGAAATTCGGAAATTTAATTGCGGCAGCAGCTTTATCATTGGCTGCCACAGCCATTTCGGCTCAACAATCTTTTGATGAGAACGTAACCTTTAAAAAGTCCGTTTATGGTTCGAATATTTATGTGGAGCATCCAACCTATCCAAGTCGTGTGAATATTGAGAGCGGATATTCTCCAAAGACTCCGCTTAACCTTTTGGTGAAAGGAACGGGAGATGCTTTCTATAATTATTTGAGTTTTGGATTGGATTCCATCCTCAATAAGTCGGCTTGGAAGATAAGAACCTATGTTTCCACTCCATCGCCAGAACCGTCTCCGGCACCATTGATGTTTGAGTCTTCCGCATACAATTTCAGAGGTGGTGAGTTGACCATTGCGCCTAAAGTGTCGGATGGTTATAATCCAACTGCGAAAATCACTGAAGCGGGTCAATTTTGCGGTGTCTCTTTGAATTTGGTTCATGAGTCATACTCCACTTATCGCAACCCACGTATGAACATCGTTTATAATGCGGATGAAAAGCGTTGGGAATGGCAAGTCTATGGTGCGACAGGTCTTGAGACGCCTAAGGGACCTTTGTACATCTCAGCAAGCCAAGCAACCATTGATGGCGGAAATCTTTTGGTAAATGGAACCATTGAGTGTAAGAAGAATTTGAAGGTGGCTGAGGTGGAAGCGAAATCACTTCGCGCTAACGATGTGAAGGTGGATTTGAACAATGCGGCTGATTATGTATTCGAGGAGAACTACGATTTGAAGTCTTTGAGCGAGGTTGAGGCTTATGTCAAGGCTAACAAGCATTTGCCAGGTGTCCCTTCCGCTTCAGAGTTGAGGGAAGAGGGTATGAGTGTATCTGAGATGAGTAATCTACTATTGGAGAAGGTGGAGGAGTTGACGCTTCACTTGATTCGTGTGGAGAAGGAGAACCAAGCTTTGAAGGCTGAAATCGAGGCTTTGAAGAAATAGTATTCTGATACGACATAACATAGAAAGGGCTGGTGCGATAAGTGTCAGCCCTTTTTGTCTCTTAGAAGAGTGGGTGAGGGGGCTCGTCGACAAAAATGGGCATCTGGTCCAGTTTTGTTTCTCTTGCGCGTCTGGTTTTGTACTTTTGAAATGCGGGATTTGGCCGCACTGTTGCTTTTATGTGTTTTTAGGATGATGATCGTTAAGAAAGATATTTGGAAGCATTTTGAGAAATAGCTTCTTGGTTTACATCATTGTTAATGTGTTGCTTTGCCCAAGACGGCAAAGGTGTGTTTGTCCGACAATTGTCGCTTTCGGTCTCGGATACGATTGTATACGTAGGCTCGGAAGTGACCTTGTAGGCGAAATTATCCACTCATGAACTTTTGATAATCATGATATTGCTACTTAGTGTTTCTTTACAATTGTAGGGGAGTCTCTTTTCCTGTCTGTCAGAGGAAGAGACGAGTGATATGCTATTGTGATAATAGCTTTAATTCCTAATTGTTGTAAAAAAAGGAAGGCGTTTGGACTCATGGAATCCAAACGCCTAACTGTTTATTCGGGGGAAATGTTATTGGGTGATGATCACCTTCTTCACTTTACCGGATTGATTGCCTTTGAGCAAATATGCGCCCTTGCCGAGAGAAGAGATCTCCTCTGCGCTGATTGCGCCCACCTTTCTGCCTAAAAGGTCGTAGATGTCGTAGCTGCTGTCGAGGATTACCTCCTCTGTGATCACTTCGATATCGGTGGTGTTGGCTGATTTGAACAACATATAGTCCATATCCACCCAACTGCCTGTGATGACCAATTTTAGTTCGTGTTTTCCCTCTGTGAGTTGTCCCACCTTAGCGGATACCATCTCGAAGGAGCTCCAATCGCCTGTGTTCGGAACACTGATCTCCTCTGAGATGGCCTTGTCGTCCATGTACAATTGGAAAGAGGATCCGTCGCTGCCGGATGCTACTCTAGCTTCCATCGTGTAGGAGTCTGTCTTCTCCACATTAACGGTGTATTTGATCCATTCACCCTTCTCGGTGTAACCGATAGCCTCGTCGTTCATGTCCACGCCTTCATTTCTTTTGCCGCCATTGCGGTTCTCGGAATCATTGTCGTTGTAGGCAACGTCTTGGCCACCGTAATCGTACTCCTCCGCCTCTATCTTTCCTGGAATAGGCGCTGGGGTGCCGTTGAATGGCGTTTGTGGAACGATGACGATTGGTTTGGAGTTGCACTCTGTGGTGTAACGTCTGACGAACAACCAGATCTCTCTAGTGGTGTTGTAGGCGTCGTTGGAGTGCCAATGGCCCTTGTTCGGGATGGCGTTCAATACTACGTCCGCGTCGCAATCGCCGCCACTGTAAGTGGTGCGGGTTGCTCCGTTTACGGTGGTCACCTTCTTGGTCTTGCAATTATTGTGCTTTTGCCATTTGTCGATAACGGCTTCTGCCCCTGATTGACCACCGCTAGGTTGAAAGTGTACCACGTCGTCCGCTGTACCGTGGGTGTGGATCAAAGGAACCGCACGTGTGCTTGCGTTGCATGGGTTTCCGAATTGATAGCCTGATACAGGTGCGAAAGCGGCGAAGTAATCAGGAATTTTGTTCATCGCATGGTAGGTCATCATACCACCCATGGAGAATCCGCTCAAATAGACGCGGCTCTTGTCGATTTTGTAATCTTGAGACATCTTGTCGATGATGGCGATCAAATACTTGGTGTCCTTGTCTCCACTGATGTCCCATGATTTATTCTCTCCGGAAGGGTAGGCTACCACAAAGTTGGCGGTGTCCGCAACTGATTCCCACTTCGCTTGGTTCTTTTGATAGTTGATGTCTTGGTTCATACCATGCATGGAAATCAACAAAGGACGGTGGGAACGAATGTTTTGAGGTGCATAGACATATACCTGACGTCCATTGACGTAGTAGTTGGTTCCTCCTTTCGCACCAGAGACGGGTTGATTCTCTAGGTCGTTATTGGTTGTGTTATTGTTATTATTGGTGTTAGTGTTGCTGCCGCTACCATCTTTGTCAGAGGCTGGCAATAGTTTCAACATCTGCTCCGCATAGCGCTTGCCGAACTCGCGGTAACCCGCAGCTGTAAAGTGAAAACGGTCTCCATTGCCCATGCCTTCCAAGTTCTTGGAAGAGATGACGTATGAGTTCTTGATGACACTAGGCATCTTGGCGATAACACCATTGTGACCGTTGCAAGCACCGTCTTGACGGGTTTCTCCCACCAACAAAGGAACATCCGCCGCGTTCAATCCTAGTTGACTCAACAATTTGTCGTAGATAGCCTTAACACGGTTCGGCCAATCTTGTTGCATGTTGTTGGTCTCTCCTTGGTGCAACAAAATTCCCTTGATGACGCCATCTTTTTGCGCCATCTTTGCGCACTCGAGCAATCTTTTGTAACCGTTGTTGTTGTAGTATGCTGCCAAATTCTTGAACCAGGTAGCCTCTCCCGCCACGTAGGATTCTGCCTTATCCTCTTCGAACAATTTAATGTCAGCGCCACCGACAGCGACGACTACCACACCTACCTTGATGTTGGAGTTCAAGTTTTGAACCAGCGTGCGGCCGAAATAATCGGTTGGGCCAAGGCCGGATGAGCAGTGCGCCAAAGGTGGCGTTGCGGTGTACCACTTGCCGAGTTGGCGTTGTCCGCAGTTGGCTGTGGACATCATCTGAAAACGGCTGTCGCAAGTTCGGTCTTGGCTCTCGGGTTGAGCGGCTCCCTCCATGTTGGATTGTCCGAAACATAGATAAATGTGGAAATTTGGATCTGGGTCCGCCATGGCAAGGAAACAATTTCCAAGCAAAGCGAACAACACACTTAAAATGGTAAGTTTTGTGTTTTTCATAAAATTGTGTTTTTCAAAACATTAATTGACAATATGAATTTTTCGCTAAAGTAGGATTTTTTGGGAGTGGGGGTTTGTAATATTGTGTCATAATCGTCCTCTTATGGGAATTTTGGCGCGATTGAGCCATAAGTCCTATTTTTTGAGCCGATATTATCTGTTGGTTTTTATTGTGGGATTTACCTTTGTAATGCTTTGAGGAGAGAATATAATCTTTCAATCATGAGGTATTTTATTTTGCGATAGTGTGGAATGAGTCCATATATACTCTCCGAAATTTGAAATTTGAATAACAGTTTTTCATCTATAACGAAACATTGTGGTTATGTGCGAATAAGGCCCTCGTAATCCAAGCACCTGTTGAAGGCGGAAAAGGGTATGAGGTGATTACAATGTGTTTTTAGCGTAATATGTGTTTTTGAACCGCTGTCCTAACCGGACGGCGGTTTTTTATTTGCATAATGGAGCCCATATGAACTTTGAAGTTTCATTTTGTGCGGGATTTGATCAAATAGTTGTATTTTTGCATATAATTAACCGAGAAAATATAACATTGGAAACATTAGAACAGATAATCAAAGAGGTTAGTGGATTGTTATGGGGATGGCCCCTTATTCTCCTGTTGGTGGGTACCCATATCTATTTGACCTATATCCTCCATATTCCACAACGTCATATTGTTAAGGCCATAAAACTGACTTTCTCCAAAGAGAAGGGAACCACGGGTGATGTGAGTGCCTTTAGCGCTTTGGCCACGGCCTTGGCCGCCACAATCGGTACGGGTAATTTGGTGGGCGTAGGTACGGCCATCGCTTTGGGAGGCCCTGGCGCAGTCTTCTGGTGTTGGATCACTGGTGTGTTGGGTATGGCCACTAAATATAGTGAAGGACTTTTGGCGGTGCGTTTCAGGGTGAAAACCTCCAATGGAGAGATGTTGGGAGGTCCGATGTATGCCTTGGAGCGTGGTTTGGGTATGAAATGGCTTGCCGTTCTCTTTTGTGTCTTCACGGCGCTTGCCTCTTTTGGTATCGGTAACATGGTGCAGGCCAATGCGGTGGCTGATGTGATGAATACCGAGCTTGGCATTGGATCCTCAACGACCGGTGCTGTCATCGCCTTGATGGTAGGTGCGGTGATGTTGGGCGGAGTGAAGAGCCTCTCTCAAGTTTGCGGCTTTTTGGTCCCTTTCATGGCTATCTTTTACATATTAGGATGTTTGTATATTTTGTGCTGCAACCATGCCCATATCTTCCCTGCTTTAAATATGATCCTATCGTCGGCCTTCCATCCCGAATCTGTGGGTGGTGGTGCTGTGGGAGGTGCGCTTTTGATTACCATCCGTTATGGTGTGGCCCGCGGATTGTTCTCTAATGAGTCGGGAATGGGTTCCGCTCCGATTGTGGCGGCTGCCGCAAAATCCAAGAATCCCGTCAGACAGGCATTGGTATCCATGACGGGTACATTTTGGGATACGGTAGTGATTTGCGCCATCACGGGTATTGTTTTGGTTAGCTGTATGCACGCCAACCCTGACATGGTTTGCCAAGAGGGGCCAGGTATGATGCGCGCGGCTTTCGAAACCATACCTTTCGTCGGACCTTTGGTCTTGGTGGTAGGATTGGCTACTTTCGCTTTCTCCACGATTTTGGGATGGTCCTATTATGGCGAGAAGGCGGTAGAGTATTTAGGCGGCAAGAAGGCTTGCATTTACTATCGTATCGTCTTTGTTGTCATGGTTTATTTCGGATCGGTCTTCTCTTTGAGCGCCGTCTGGAATTTTGCGGATATTATGAATGGTTTGATGGCCATCCCGAACCTGATCTCTTTGTTGTTCCTTTCTAAACTTTTGGTAAAGGAGACCGATTATTACCTTTGGCAGTTGAATCTGGACAAGGAGTACAATTCGGAAATTGATCTTTCCCAATTGGAGAGGGAACGTCAGTTGAGAACTAGAACCCGCAAGAATGAAGAGAAAAACCGCGCTTATGCGCAGAACTATTCCAAAGGCAAACAACGTGGTTGGAATAGCCGTTTTACTCGGAATAATATAGGTCCGAGAAGTCGTTAAGCAGACAATCGAAAAGAATTGTCTGCCTAACGGATGAATTATTCTCTCTTTTTTACCTGTAAAGTGATACGGATCTGTCTTTCGTAGTGTTCGTGCGGATTGATTTGACTGATCCTACATTCGAAAATATCACCCCAACCCATATCCATTAACACGGCCAGTTGGCTGTTGTGCGCGCTTGGAATGTATCCGAGCTTATACTCTCTTTGGGTGGTTGGATCCACGTATTTCAAAAGAATCGCTTCGTGGTCGTATTTGTTGTCTGGGTCACGTTCCAAGGCTAATTCAGTGCCTATTTCCAATAAATTCCACGCTTCATTAGCGTCGTAGTATTGGCGACCCGCCAAGTGACATTCCATGAAAAATAATTTCTTCGTTTCCATAATCATTCAGTTTTAATAGTTATGTATGGCAAAGAAACATCCAAGGTGTGCCTAAATCGTGCATTGGTTAGACTTGGTTGTTAAATAAATTAAAATGAAGGTTTGGTTACGCCTAATCTATTATCTTCGCGGAAACAGATTATTGTATGAAGAAGATATTTTTCATAGCGCTCCCTTTGTTGCTTTTATTGGCGATTGTGGCGATGTTCGTCTGTAATCGTATGGTGACACGTTATGCGGAAGGAAGGTGTTATGATGATGTGTCGACGATTCCTTACAATAAAGTGGGGCTGCTCCTTGGAACTTCGCCTTGGGTGAGAAGTGGTAAAAATAATGCCTATTACGATTACCGTATAGCCGCGACTGTGGCGCTTTTTAAGGCAGGAAAGATAGATTATGTGTTGGTGAGTGGAGACAATCGGAAAAACAATTATAATGAGCCTGAAATGATGAAGAAGTCATTGATGGCGCAGGGGATTCCCCAAGAAAGGATTGTTCTCGATTATGCGGGCTTCAGAACCTTGGATTCGGTCGTTCGGGCCAATAAGGTTTTCGGACAATCCTCTTTTACCGTCATCTCCCAAAGATTTCATAATGAAAGGGCGCTCTATTTGGCGAAGCATT
This sequence comes from Paludibacteraceae bacterium, assembly GCA_024401515.1. Taxonomy (GTDB): domain Bacteria; phylum Bacteroidota; class Bacteroidia; order Bacteroidales; family Paludibacteraceae; genus UBA1181. The sequence goes on from JAKSKY010000019.1 coordinate 32,349, forward strand.
TTGGCCTCGACGCCATCGCGATGAACGCCAAGGATCCGTCTGCCTATTATGGGTTCAAAACCCTTGCCCGTGAGAAGTTGGCAAGAGTGAAACTTTTTGTCGATTTGTTAATTGGGAAACAGCCTAAGTTCTTGGGCGATAAGATCACGATAGGGGAGTAATCGCTGTACTCCCCGAAGTTCTTAGTTAATCATTTATTTTGTTATATAAAAGAAAGGCGTGGCAACCATGTTACCACGCCTGGGTCTTTCGACTATATGTAGTCTTAAACTAAACTTCTAACCAAAGTTTCTCTGTCACCTGCCAACAAATCCATAGGAGCGATCTCTGGCAAAGTGTAGCAACCAGGACGTTGTTTAACAACCGCACGAGCGCATGAAGTCAAGACTTGAGCAGTCAATGCAGGGTTGTTGATGTGCATACGGTACTCGAACAATTGGTTTTGAGTCTTACCAGAGACACCCTTACGCTCGATCAATACACCGTGACCCATATCCTTGCAGTCGTCCACGCTGTTTACAGGAATTACGTGAAGTTCATCGTGCGCGAAGTAGTCGTCAGCCTTCAACTCAGCGTAAACTTGCTCAGCTGTGTAGCCCTCTTCCAACTCAACGTAAACCATACGGCTGTGGATGCTTTGTCCCTTAGGGATAGTCATTGAAAGGGCATTCTTAACACCCTTCTTGCCACGAGCCACTACTGAGTGACCCATACTCATACCAGGACCGAAGTTGGTGTAAGTCAATCCCTTAGGAGCCATAGCCATCAAAAGTGTACGGATAACAGAATCTGTTCCTGGATCCCAACCTGCTGAGATGATGGAAGCGACATTGTACTTCTTTGCCTCTGCGTCCAATGATTGACGAAGGTTCCAAACCTCCCCGTGGATGTCGAAGCTATCAACTGTGTAGATGCCCTTAGCCAAGATGCTCTTAGCAACCTCAGGGATGTTTCTTGTTGGACTACAAAGAATAGCTACGTCCACCTTGCCCAATTCGTCGATGTTAGAAACTACCTTTACGGCAGCCAACTCAGCTGGCTTAGAGGATGCGTCGCGACGTACAACACCTACCAATTCCATGTCCGGTGCTGCTTGAACCGCCTCTACGCTGAAGCGACCGATGTTGCCATATCCGACAACCGCAACTTTTAATTTTTCCATTGTGATATATATTTTTTATTGTTTTAAAAAAAGTCCCCGATGTAGGAACAACGGGGACTTTTTCCTTATGTTGTCTAGTTATTATACTAAACCTTGAGCCAACATAGCGTTAGCAACCTTAACGAATCCAGCGATGTTAGCACCCTTAACGTAGTTAACAACACCTGTCTTCTCGTCCTTACCATACTTAACGCAGTTGTCGTGGATATTCTTCATGATACCCTTCAACTTGTTGTCAA
>JAKSKY010000002.1 GCA_024401515.1 Paludibacteraceae bacterium
GCGTCTATTTGGTGAAGGTGGGTAAGATGTGTTGGAAGGTAGTGGTTGAATAAGTATCACAGAACAGTGTCAACTCTTCCATTCTTGAACGTATATTGAAACTAATTAGGTAGGTTTTCATGATGAAGAAATATTTATTGTTTCTCTTCCTATTCGTGAGTTTTCAGGCTTCAGCTTTAATAGATGATACCCAATTGAACGGTACGAAGTGGGAGGGTGCGGAACTCGGTATCTATGTGGGCAAGGCAGGTTTGTCCACTCCGAAATACCAAGACAGCCTTTTGCTTTTTGATTGCGGAATGGACTTTGACCGTTCCTTTTTCAGGAGTTGGGAAGGAGATACTCCCAGGAAAGACAGCGTTACCCGTTCCTCTTTACATTTGAGTAAATCCACGGACAAAAAAGCGTTGAAGGTTTGGAAAAAATTGGACTTGGATCAAATGGATGGTTTGGCCTCCTTGGTTGAGGAATTTCCAACCATTGTTGCAAACATACGTTTCGTCTTGGAAAGTGACTCTACCTTCTCTTTTATCCCTTTTGCTTTAAAGTATCATGTAGACTATAATCGTCTCTTGATTGATTTAAACGTTGTGGATGAAAATACTATCACATTGATGAATAGGAGACGCGAACCGGTGGAGCTGAGGCGTGTTTACAGGAAGGGTATGTCCGATAAAGAAAGGGCCCAAGCACTTGACGGAGCGGACGATTTCTTTTATTGGACGGAGAAAAAAATGTTTTGTCTTGGCATGAAAACCAAGGGCCCGATTTTAGTCTTGAGAGCTCCTTTTGAGCGATCGAAAGATGGCAAGACAATCCGTTTGATTTTGAGAAAGATGGACGTTAAATCCACTGCCACAACGATATCCGGTAAGTCGTTGGAATGGGTGGCAGATCTTCGCGCAAAGGGGGCGCTTCTTGCCATTGGTGTCGATTATCTCCTTGAACAAGAGTTGAAATCCATAGATGAAGTCTTGGTGGAATTAGGGGGAAAGCCGAAAACCTATTTCATGGAGGATGACACCCTTTTTGTTGATTTGTCGGATATCATGAAGCATGGTGTTTCCCCAAAGGAGGAGGACCGTTTGTCCGTTTGTGAGACCTACGACAACTATGACATCATCCTTGCTTTGAAAAAAATGGATGAGATGGTCCCTCAAGCTGGTTTGTTGTCCAAGTTTGATCGATTATCGACGAATGAACCGCTTGTCGTTGCTCCGCAAGACACGGCAGAGGTGATGGCTACGATTAGAAAGTATAGAGATCTTCTTCCTAGTGATGCGACCCCTGTTATTGACGAACGTAATTGTTTGATTGTCGTGGCGGAGAAGGTCCCGGCCGCCGTTGATAATTCGCAGATCCAGGATTTGTATGTGTCGACGACGTATTTAACGACTTCTATGGATATCGTTTTCAATGAAGCGGGTACGAAGAATTTCGCGGCGCTCACCAAAGCTAATGTGTCGAAAAGGGTTGCCATGATGTTGAACCATCAATTGTTGACGGCTCCTTATGTACATTCGGAGATCGATGGTGGTAGAGTTTCTGTTGTGAGCTCTTCCAGTTTGGCGGACCTTGTGAAAACTGCCATCAAAATCAAGGTGGCGATGGCTGTGGATGGAAGGTGAAGATTGGAATAGAGTGCTTACTGACGAAAATTGAATAGGTAGAAAATAACGAGAATGTTTATGGAATTATTTAAACAACCTATGGCGGTATTCCTTCTTGTGGTGTTGGCTATATGCCTATTCATCCAGGATTTCATCTATGCGCCTGGAACAGAGCTTTATGAAAATGTAAATGGTTTGTTTTTGTTACCTATATACATCTTTATACCCGCTTTTATTGTAATCTGGTTTTTTTATTGTTACAAGGGTAAAAAGTATGTTCCTCTTTTCGTGGTGGCTTCTATCTTCTTAAATTTGTATTTTTCTCTCAAGTCATCTAAAGAAGCTTACAATGAAATTTTGAATAAAGATCCTTACATTACTGTTGGATTAGTCAAAGGGTTTAGATCTGGGAAAACGAGCAATAGTGTCTATTTCTCTTTTGAGGATTTAAATGGCAAAAGTATTGAAGCAGCTTGTTCGGTCTCAGATACTACTATTTTTTCAGATTCTATTTTGGTGTTGTTTAATGGAGCCAAGCCTCGTTACAATAAAATCTATAGAAAGAGACCGACTGAAAAGGAATTGATAAAATATAAAAAGGGTCCGCTGAAACTTCGGGAGTAGGGATCAGAAATTATTTAGAATTCTGTAATACATTATTCAAAAAAAAACTGTTATCTTTGCCTTTGAATAAATTAATCCATAGTTTATGAGAGGCGGAAAGAGAGAAGGTGCGGGTAGGCCCAAGGGTGATTCAAAACTCTATACGTTTAGGGTAGGAGGAGATGTGGCTGCGGTGATAGACGCCCAACCCAGTAAGACGGAATTCATCGTTTCTAGTATCAAGAAAGCTTTGAGGGGCGTGGAGTCGTTAGGAGAGGTGAGCCCAGTCTCCTCGGTCGGCGATCTCACTTTGCCTTTCTTCGACATCAACTTGGTGGCAGGTTTTCCTATCCCTTTGGACAATGATGAACTTTCACAGGACATTGAACTTTTGAAAATGCTTTGCCCACATCCAGAGTCTTCCTACTTGATACGGGTGAAGGGTGAGTCTATGGTGGACGCAGGTGTTCGAAGCGGTGATATTGTGATCGTGGATAAAAGCAACCGCAACCCTTCTGAACATGAAATGGCGGTCTGTGAGCTCAATGGCGAATATACGCTGAAGCAAGTGGTGGAGCGTGAGGGTACGATGTTTCTCGTTCCCGCCAATAATTCCTTTCCTGAGATAGAGGTGAAGCCAGCGGATACTTTCAGCGTTTGGGGAACCGTCACCTACATCATACACAAGGCTAGACTATGATTGCCTTGGTCGATTGTAACTCTTTCTTCTGTTCGGTGGAGAGAGTTTTTCATCCTGGTCTATGGGGAAAACCTGTTTGCGTCCTATCCAATAATGATGGTATCATCGTTGCCCTGACACCAGAAGCGAAGAGGGTGGGGCTACATCGGGGCGATCCGATATTCAAAGTGCAGGATATTGTGAGGGCGAATGATGTGGCGGTTTTTTCGGGGAATATGTATCTCTATGCGGCTATGTCCAGAAGGATCGTCTCCATCCTCCGTAAATCGGTGCTTCGTGTGGATAATTATAGCATAGACGAGAGTTTCTGTTATTTGGATGGTTATCGTGAGCCAGAGAATATGATGCGGGAGATCGCCCAGAAGATAAAACTATGGACGGATATACCAGTTAGCGTAGGCATCGCACCCTCCAAGACGTTAGCCAAGATGGGTTCCAAGTTCGCCAAGAACTACAAAGGCTATCGTGATGTTTGTGTGATTGATACCGATGCGAAGCGGAGGAAGGCTTTGGAACTCTTTGACCTTGCCGATGTGTGGGGCGTGGGAAGAAGGACCTATGAGAAACTGCTCTGTTATGGCATCAAAACCCCTTTGGATTTTGCGGATAAGAGCGAATCGTGGGTGAAGAGCCATTTCACCAAGCCTACCTATCAGACTTGGTTGGAGTTGAATGGCGTGGATTGCATTGACACCACGGAGAAGATTAAAAGACAGACGATCAGTACAACAAGATGTTTCGGTGATATGGTGGAGGACATCCAGTCACTACGTGCTTCGGTGGCTACATTCGCTTCGTCCGTCGCCAATAAACTTCGGGCTCAAGGTTCGGTATGCTCGGAGGTTTCCGTTTTTATCAATAGCAATACTTTCAGACAAGATCTGGATCAATATGGCAACTACGGAACTTATACATTCCTAGTCCCAACCAGTGATACTACCGAGATAGTCCATGCCGCGAACCTTGTGTTGGAGCAAATCTATAAATCTGGTATCAAATACAAACGGTCGGGTGTATGGGTGAGTGGTTTGGTCGATGCTTGTCCGATTCAGTTAAACCTATTTGACCCAATCTCCAATAGACCAGAAAGGGTGGAGCTGATGAAAACGATAGACTCCCTCAATCATCGTTACGGATTAAAGACCATCCAATTAGCGGTGGAGGGAGAAAAAGAGCAGGCGTGGAAGGTGAAGAGCGAGCATAGGAGTCCTAACTATCTGACGGAGCTGGAAGAGATATTGGAAGTGGGGTGAAAGGAGGACAAGTGACAGGGGCAGGTACAAAGAAAAAGTTGAACAACTGCCTTGTGGAAACCCGCACTCTCATTGCTCAACTCTTTAGCCCAAGTTACCCCCTACGCTACAGCCTTAGAGGGTCACATTGGTTTTATACCATATCTGAGGACGACTATTCTAAAAAGAAATTCCCTCAATCGTTCACTCCTTAAAAGGAGACGGCAGTATCCGATTTTCTGCTCTTGATATGGCAATACGTTTAAAGTATCGTTACATTAAAAAAGGAAGAACTATCCGCCCGACACAATGCCCTGGGATATACGGATTCTCCCTCTTTCGTAAAATTCGTTATCGCCCTAAGGATAGACGCGGGTTCGATTTTACATACGAGGCTGTTACTCGCAAAACGATAGGCAAATGTATGCAAATTTGGTCTTACTTACAAGATATATTCGTTTAATTTTGAGTAAATTTGCAGTATAAAACTATTGAATATGGCAAGGGAAAAATATTTATCAACAGGATTAAAGCCTGTACCTATGATATTTGGAGCGGAGGGGAAGCGATTTTTGGAAAGCATGAGCAACCCAAAGAAGCTATCGAAAGAAAAGATTGATAGGATGAAAAAGAATTACGAAATTTACCAAAGAGCGATAGAGATAGGAAAGAACACAGAAGTTAGAAAGTAAATAAACGCCATGTTCCCTTGTTGAACAAAAAAAGTTGAACAACTGCCTCGTGGAACTATAATCTACGCTCTCATTGCTCAACTCTTTAGATCCTAGCTACCCCCTACGCTACAGCCTTAGAGGGTCACATGGAAAAAAGGCACGGGAGGATTCCAATTAAGGAAAGCCCCCCGCACTGCAAAAGTACGAATATTTTTCTTTCTAGCAAAAAAAGAAGCCGAGATTAGAAACTCATATATTTTGCTATATCTTTACAGTCATAAGTCGTGATGGTGGTCGGATCGCTATAGGTAGGTGTAAAAGGTATGAGGCGTAAACGACAAGCGAACCAAGCGAAGTTGGAATGGAAATCATATAAAAAATCCTAACTCTCTGATAATCAGTGAATTAGGACTTTAAGTTGTGACCCCGACAGGATTCTAACCTGTAACCTTTTGATCCGTAGTCAAATGCTCTATACAGTTGAGCTACGGGGCCATTCCCGATTGAGTGTCTTTGTTTCTCAATTGCGATGCAAAGGTAGCGCTTATTTTTGAAACTGCAAATCTTTAGGGAATTTTTTTTGCGATTTTTTCAAAAAAAGACCAGATGATAATACCGGAGGTGACGGAGACGTTGAGGGAGTGCTTGGTGCCGAATTGAGGGATTTCGATGCTATCATCCGATAAATCAACGACTTCCTGTTGTACACCCTTCACTTCGTTGCCTAAAATCACGACATATTTACCCTCTTCGGAAAGTTGAAGATTTGGCAATTTAATGCTGTTTTCCACCTGCTCGATGGCGAAAATGTGGTATCCTTTCTCCTTGTATTCCTTTACAGCCTCTTGTGTTTGTTCGTAATATTGCCAATCCACAGAGAATTCCGCACCTAGGGCAGTTTTGTGGATCTCTGGTTGAGGCGGTGTGGAGGTGATGCCGCAAAGGCAAATCTTCTCCACCAAAAAGGCGTCGGAGGTTCTGAATACGGAGCCCACATTGTGTAGGCTCCGCACATTATCCAATACCACTACCAAAGGAATTTTCTTGGTTTGTTTGAATTCCTCAGTGGTGATTCTATTCAACTCGGTGATCTCTAGTTTCCTCATGATCTATTATTCGAATGTGTTAATCATCATTGTCGTCAGCAACACCAATGGAGCGCTCCAGTTGATGGCGATTTCGTTGGTGGAGTAGCTGCAAGGCTCGTCCAAGTAACATCTGGCTGGGGCTAGGGAAGGGTAATTGCTCTTTCCGCAGTCGGAGGTCTGGTTTGGGTTGGCGCCACCGCAAATATAGCCAGGGAGCGGTTCCTCAATGCCATCGCTGGTGGAGCGCCTGTCATGGAGATGCTTAGGATACTTGCTACCGAATCCGGAGATAAAGCAGTAATCGGTAGGGTTCATGCCTAGCAAATAGTTGAATTGGTGGGCCATGGCCTCTTTGTATTTGGCCTCTTGGGTAATTCGGTAAGCAAGACCTAAAATGGATCCGTTGGTCGCGATCTCGCCATTGCAGCCCCATATGAAGTTCTTGAGCGCCAATTTTCCCGCGGAGTATTTGTATGTGTTATATAGACTCTCCGATAGGGTCAAGAATTTTCTCTTGATGATTTGTTTGTCGGCGAATTCCGGTAATTCATCCAAATGCCAAACCATAGACATGAGCGCTAAGGAGTTGCAGGAATTCCATTGCGGTGTTTCGAAAAGACGGAAGAAATCCAATTTCTCGTAAAACTTTTTTTCTCCTGTTGTGATGAACAACTCTGCGGCCGCCCAGAAAAACTCGTCGGAGAAGTCTGAATCTCCATAGGAGCCTGTTCTGACATCGGATGGGTTGTAGTAATATATATATGGATTTTCTTGGGCCCATTCCCATGCTCTTTTCGCTGCCTTGAGCGCCGCTTGGGCGTACATTTCATCATAGGCCTTGAATACACGGGCGGTTATGGCCATCTCTGCCGCAAAGTTCAGCGCCGCGGAGGTGGATTTAGTCACTACGTAACGCTCTTGTTTGTCGTCAGCGGGTTGGGTGTTGATATCGCAAAATCTTTTTGTTGTCAATTTGTGGTAGACACCACCATCTTGCGGATCTTGCATGGTAAATAGCCAATCCGTCTCCCATTTGATCTCGTCTAATAGGTCGGGGAGGGCATTGTCGCTCTCTGGAATGTTCAATCTTTTCTTTTTGAAATAATCCTCGTGCATTTCATAGGCGAGGTATAGGTGGTGTAGGGTGATGCCCGCATTGACCACATATTTGTTGTAATCGCCCGCATCATACCATCCTTTGGGAGAGGAGATCACGCTTTCCGCCTTTCTTGTTTCGCTGACGGCGGAGGTGTGGATGAGCACTTCGTCATCTGGGTGGCCCATCGCTCTTGCGAAATTTATTCCTTTGAAAGTGGCGTATTGAGGCTCTATGGCAGTAGAGGAGCGCCATAAATAAAACGCTTTGATGGTCCATTTAGAGAACTCATCTAGGATGGATGCGTCGCCAATTTCGAAGGGATAGGATCGCTCTCCGTTGACTTCTACAAAATAGGTGCCCGGTGTGGTGAAGTCAGAGAAGTCCGCATATTGCGTCATCTCCCTAGATTGGTTCCACCGTTTGCCTTCGGGAAGTGTTCCCTTGTAGACAACCTCTTCTGTTTGGGCGTTTTTGACTTCGAATCGATAGGCGTCCATACCTGCCACTTGGGCGCACTTGGGCGCATTGATCAGGTAGCCTACCTGGTTGACTCTTACGAATTTTTCGGCAGCCGCTCCTGTCGATAGGAGGATTGCGAAAAGTCCTGGTGCGATTTTTCTAAACAGTTTTTTCATCTTTATAACATTTATACTTTAAAATAGTCTGTCATCTTCTATTTGAAGAAGTAGGTGTGTGATATATAGAACACACTATTCTTACTCTTATATTTATCTCCTCTGAAATCAGCCTTTATGACGTCGACCAAGCCGAGGTCATAGCCGATGGAGCTTCTCATTCCTTTGAAATATTCAATGCCGACGGCGAATCTTAGGCCGAAATCGAATCTGCGGGTGTCGAAGAGTCTTTCCGTTCCGTTTTTCTTTCCGAACATTGGGTAGCGTTTGATTTGGGAGATGTGTTCTCCTCTGTCGTCGGTTTCCCTGTCATATTTAAATCTACCTCCCAACGCGATGGCGTAGTAAGGACCGAACAGTGGCGTGAATTCAAATCCGTGGAAGTGGAATTTGTAACCGGCTGTGGTTGGAATGACCAAGTAATAAAGGTTGGTCTTCTCCTTGTAATCGGTGTGGAGGGAGTCCGCGTGTTGGTTGAAGAATTTTTGGTAGCCCTTTCTTTGGAACTCGATAGCCCCCTCGACAAATAGGTTCTCGTTAACTCTCTTCAACTCTCTTTCGGATACAATGCCAAGACGAACGTTGCAGATGTAGTGGCGGTAGATGTCATCCATGTCGAAGTGCATGATGGCGGGGCCTAGGCCGCCCATGACACCCCAATGGTTTTTCCTAGTGAAATCGCCGATCTTGCCATCTTTTATCTTCGTGAATATGTTTTGACGTCCTGATCCTTCTTTGCGCGCGCTATCCGCTAGGGTTTCTTCGCTTGGCGCATCCATTGAGGCGGTGGAGTCCGCCATGCTGGTCTCCGATTGGCTGTTGACTGGCGCCACTTCTTGTGCGGATCCTGTTTGAAGGAGACAAAGCGAGGTTAATATAAAGAGGATTTTTTTTATCATGCTTGGTTCTCAGTTTATCTTTTTTGCAAATGTACAAAAAAATGATGAAGTCTCGCTTGAGTCTGGCGTTATAAATAGTTGTTTGTGCCTCTGTTCGCATCTCTTTTTGTGCTTTGTTCCCTAGAGATGTCTTCCCTGTTATGGAAACTTGTGGGTTAGGAACTCTAGTGATAAGGTTTGTTGATGTAAAATTATATTTTATGATGTTGTAAATCAGTGTATTAATAATTTTTTTATATTTTTTTACAATAAGTCGTAAAATTTTTGTTGTATGCATTTTGAACTGAAAAAAAATATATATCTTTGCGTCGTTTTTAAGAGAACAGCATAATAGGTTATTCGTAGAAACGTTGTTTAATTTTTTAATAATAAAAAAAATGAAAAAAGTAGTTTTATTTTTCGCTATTTCTGCAGCATTCGGTTTCGCTTCATGTGAGGACAAGGCTGCTAACGCTAATAACCAAGATTCAACTGCAGTTGCAGCTGATACAGTAGCTGCTCAAGACTCTGCAGTGAGCGATTCAGTAGTTGTTGCTGATACTCTTGCTTCTGAGATCGACTCAGTTAAGGCTCTTGGTGAGGCTCAAGCTGAATAATATTTAGCGAAGAGAAAATTAAGAGGGTGGGCTTAGGTCCACCTTTTTTCGTTTTATTCCTTAACTGTCCCATTTGTTGCAGCCGTAGTTTCGAATTTTTACAGTTTTTAAATTTCAATCTCACTTTTTTTTATTTGTTGTGGCTCGAATTATTTTGTCTGTTGTGGATTATTTATATTTTTGCACAAACAATTTAACAACTATATAGTAAAAATATGAGATTTATTGTTCCCGTTGCTCTTTTTGCCATCATGGCGTCATCTTGCCAGTATGTCTCAGAAACGAAACGAAATGTTGAAGTGAAGAGTTATGCTGAGATGTCTCCAGAGGAGCGATTGGTTGATGAGCGTAATTTCGTGGCGAATATGGCTGCTGTGAATTATTTGGATATGGCTACTGTTGTGGCGGATACCATGTATGTGGGTTGTCCTTCCCGTAGGGGCGAGGCTCATTTCCAAGATAATTTGGCCCGTACTTTTTTGCATGATATGCGTAGAGCGGGTTATGACCATATACGTTGTTGTCGTGTGATCAGCACTTCACATGATTATATCTGGAATGATTCGATTGTCGACGGCAGAACGATCGGAGAGGCTTTCGAACAAGATTGATGAAAATTTATATAGAGATAAAAAAGGAGGGTATGTGAACATATCCTCCTTTTTTGTATTTGTTCGGGTTGTAGATTATAGATCTTTGCTCAACTCCTTTTTTATTTTAGCTTCCAAATCTCCTTCCATTTCGTAGTCTTTGAGGAATACAACGGAATATCTCGTTGATTTTTTTGGGGACATGATGGTTACACGGAACTCTCCTGAATCGTATTCGTACAATTTGATGTAGTACTTCTCTAATGTTGAAGTATGCATGCATTCATAGTTCAAATATTTGTAGTCCTTTTTGACTGTCCATTTTTGTGGTTTGTCAAATATTTTGAATACGGTGGTCTTTTTATGAAGTAAATCTTCTGTCGCAATGTAACTTTCGGTCATATTCAGCACAATAACGGTGGAACTCTGTTCCCACGCTCCCCATACATACATGCCCTTGGACTGTTGCGTCACAATTCCGTCAGTTTGTCTGAAGGATTTAAACGCAATAGATTGTGCCGTCGCCACTGTTACGGAAACGATGGCGAACAAGAGGCATATTATGTTTCTCATCATTCTTTCCATAATCATTGTATTTAGTCCGTTAATACTATGGGTTAGTTACCCAATTAGGATTGTGAACCTTTCCATTTTCAGGATCGAATTTCAACGACTCCTTTTTGGGTATCTTTATAAAGAACTCTTTTTGCTCTTTGTTTGGTAACTTGTTACTTCTTAACCAAGGATTTGCGTCCTTAAGCAATTGGTAATTGATACCTCTCTCCTTAGCAAAATCTGTTAAGTTTTCAATTGTTGTATCCACTTTCACCACATCCATTTCCACGGGGTAGTATAGATCCTCTCGTGTCAAAAAGAATCCGAGTCTTTGTGGATCCTCCATCAAATATTTCGCCATGACAATCCGGAAAACATATCTGTTTGTCTCTTCGCTGAACAACATGTCGAAATAGTTGTTGGTTTGCTGAACTTCCATCTGTCTCACTACGCGTGCGTGTCCGGTGTTGTAGGCAGCACCTGCCAATGTCCAACTTCCTGTCACATCGTGTGTGTGTTTCAACATCGAGCAAGCGATTCTTGTCGCTTTTTCCAAGTTGTATCGTTCGTCGATGTCGTCATTAATGACCAATCCTGCCTCTTTGCCTGTCGCTGGCATGATTTGCCAGATTCCAACCGCCTTGGCTGGAGATTGGGCTCTTTGGTCTAGATTGCTCTCGATTAGTGCCAAATATTTGAAATCATCAGGGACCCCATATTCTTTCAAGATAGGCTCTATTATCGGGAAGAATTTATTTGCTCTTTTGATGAATAGGAAAACTTGTGAATGCCAATAAGAGAAACTTAATAGCTCTCTGTCGAATTTCTCCCTTAGATAATAGTTGGAAAGGTCTATACGTTCTCCGCAAAAACTCAAGTTTTCCGGAATTTTGGGTGCGTGGTAACTCATTTCCGATTGGGGTACTGCCTTTGCCTCTGTAGAGGGGTCGGCGGCACATTCGCATAGGGGTAAAAGCACTAAAGTCGCCAATCCTCCTATTTTCCAAATTTTCTTCATCATTCTACTCTGTCAAATCTCACATCAATAATACGTAATATGTGAAGTTCGCCTCTGCGTATCTTCTTTATATTCAATTAGGCATGGAATACGAAAAGCGGTGTGTCCGTATGGAACAACATGTTCCGCGCCATGCTCGGGTTGAATAGTCTCGCTAATAAATTTCTTTTGTGCGTTGTGAGTACAACCGCGTCGATGTTGTTGTTGTGGATGAACTCGTTGTATGCACTTAAAACATCTGTGCCTGAGATGAGGTGGTATTCGAATTTCTGGTTAGGATAATTCTCTTGGAAATAGGCCTTGATACCACTAAGTTTGATCTCTGCCCAGCTATCGTCCTTTTTGTCGAAGTGTATGAAATGGATATTCGCATTGTTTGGCTTCAACAAGGACATCATTTTATCAAATACAATCAAATCTTTGTCATCGAAACTTGTGGAGAACGCTACGTTCTTTATCTCTTCAAATTTGTTGAGTGGAACGCTCTCTGGAATGGTGAAAACAGGAACGTGCGCTCTCTCGATAATTTCAGCAGTGACGCTTCCGATGAAATCAACATCCTTCTGGTTGCTTCCTCTTGTACCCATGATAATGAGTTTAGGAAGGTGTCTGTCGGCGTATCCAAGGATTTGGTCCTCTGGCACCCCTTCACGTAATACGTGGCGATATTTGGTGCGAGGCCATTTGCCGCTTTCGATGTTTTGCTCGATTTCCTCTTCCAGGGCGGCGAACTCCTTTTTCGCTTTCTCCATCATTTCTAGGGCGGACTCTTCCGTCTTGCCTTCGTGGTTAATCACCTCGCCAATTGGCATTGTGGTGAAAGAAGGTGGAAGATAGGCGTGGAATAAAACCACTTCCGCATCGAATGAGGCTGCTAACGGGAACGCGAATTCGCATGCTTTCAAAGAATAGGAGGAGAAGTCTATCGGCAAAAGTACCATGGGTTTTTGGTTGAGCTCGTTCAAGGCTTTCTCCAAAGCCTCTTTGCTGTTCATGTCCTCTATGATTCCTAATGCCTTTGGCAAGTCGCTCTCTTTAATGCGAACCCTTACGCCGACCGGCAATATTTGATTCACATTGTGAATGTATGCATCTATGCCATGGAACTCCAAAACTGACTTTAGTATTTGGGCCTTGTCATAGGTGTGTATAGCTACTGTTACCAAATTCTCTTCCATAAATCTAATTCTTATCCGTTGTCAACCTCACTCATCATCCCTATCTTTCCCCAAAGATAAATAAATTAATTGTTAGCGGCAAAGAAATTTATTAGTTATTTATTTGATTATTATTGTTTGTTGTCCTTAATAATTTGATGCTTTTAAACCGAAATCGCAAATTTTGAATATTGTCTATCTTTCTCCTCGTTGTCTTCTCCCGCTGTTTTTTGCTATTTTGTTTGATTGAAATGTGAAAAGATTCTTTCTTCTCAAGGGAGAAATCTTTATCTTTGCACCGTTTTTAGAAAGAAGGAATATGATTGTCTTCCCTAACGCGAAAATTAATGTGGGTTTGAATATCACCAGCAAACGAGCTGATGGTTATCACAATTTAGAAAGTGTCTTTTATCCTATCCCTTTGAAGGATGTGCTGGAGATTGTCGTGGCGGATGATGGCGTTACTGAGATGCAGATTGGTGGCATTTCGATAAATGGTGACGTGTCGGACAATACGGTCATGAAGGCCTATCGTATCCTCCAAGAGGAGTATGGTTTACCTGCTGTCAAGATCTTTTTGGAAAAGGTGATCCCTTTTGGCGCTGGATTGGGAGGCGGTTCTGCTGACGCGTCTTTTGCCATCAAATTATTGAATGATATGTTCCATTTGGGTATGGATGAACCTCATATGGAGGCGGTGGCTGCGAAGATCGGCGCTGATTGTCCTTTCTTTATAAAAAACAAACCGGCATTCGTGACCGGCATAGGTGATGTCTTGGAGCCTATTGAGTTTTCCTTAGCAGGCGTTTACTTTTTGTTGGTGAAGCCTGATGATTTTGTCTCTACCAAGGAGGCATATTCGAAGGTAGTTCCGAAGGAACCTGTGCTTGCCTTGTCTGAAATGGTGATGAAACCTATCTCAGAGTGGAAGTATAATGTGGTGAATGATTTCGAGGAGAGCGTTTTTGCCAACCATCCTACTGTTCAAAGAATTAAGGAGACGATGTATGAGCATGATGCGATGTACGCCTCCATGTCTGGCTCAGGATCTTCCGTGTTCGGCCTTTTCCGAAGCGAGGTGGACGTGGATGATATGTTCCCTGGTATGTTTACTTTCCAACAGAAACTATAATTCTAGGATTTGTTTAATTAAAACATTTTTCTTGGATTTCATAAAAAGAGAGGGAGGAATCTTGCTGTTCCTCCCTCTTCTTGTATGGGTAATTATCTGCTATTTGCAGATGCTTTCGATTTCTTCCATAATCTTCTTCGCCAAAGCGTCCGCTTGCTCCATGGTCGCAGCCTCTGAGTAGATCCGGATGATTGGCTCGGTGTTGGATTTGCGGAGATGTACCCAAGAGTCCGCAAAATCGATCTTTACACCATCGATGTCGTTTACCTCTTCGTTGCTATATTTCTCTTTCATCTTCACCAAGATAGCGTCTACATTGATCTCTGGGGTCAATTGGATTTTGTTCTTTGAGATGAAGTAAGGAGGGTATTGTTTTCTCAACTCGGATGGCTTCATGTTTTTCTTTGCCATGAGGGAAAGGAATAGGGCGATTCCAACAAGCGCGTCACGGCCATAGTGGCTCTCTGGATAGATGACTCCGCCGTTTCCTTCTCCGCCGATGATGGCGTTGGTGGCCTTCATCTTAGTAACTACATTTACTTCGCCTACAGCTGCCGCGTTGTATTCACCGCCATGTTGGCGGGTAACGTCGCGGAGCGCTCTGGTGGAACTTAAATTGGAAACTGTGTTTCCTGGTGTATGGCTTAAAACATAGTCAGAGACAGATACCAATGTGTACTCCTCTCCGAACATGTCTCCGTTTTCGCAAATCATGGCCAAACGGTCCACGTCTGGGTCTACGACAAAACCGACATCCGCCTTCTCACTCTTCATTTTGTCTGAAATCTCAGTCAAGTGGGCAGGAAGAGGTTCTGGGTTATGCGCGAATTTTCCTGTTGGGTCGCAATTGAGTTTAACCACCTCCTTTACGCCTAATTTCTCCAATAATTGAGGAAGGACGATTCCTCCGACCGAATTCACGCAGTCGATCACCACCTTGAAGTTAGCCTTCTTGATGGCCTCTACGTCTACTAATTTCAACTTTAAAACATCGTCGATGTGGATGTTATTGTAGTCGTTCTTGTATGTGATTTTGCCTAGGTTGTCCACCTCTGCGAATTCGTAGTCGTTGTTCTCCGCCATGGCTAGAACTGCTTTGCCTTCTTGATCGTTGAGGAATTCTCCCTTTTCGTTCAAAAGTTTTAAGGCGTTCCATTGCTTAGGGTTGTGGCTGGCGGTTAAGATGATACCACCGCAAGCGCCCTCTTTTTGCACGGCTATTTCTGTGGTTGGTGTGGAGGCCAAACCAATGTTGGTTACGTTTAGTCCTAGACCTATCAAGGTTCCAGAAACCAAGTGGTCCACCATCTCTCCAGAGATACGCGCGTCGCGACCCACTACGATAAGGTTGCTTTTGTTTTTCGTGTTTCTTTTAATGAACGTGCCGTATGCTGCTGTGAATTTCACTACATCCAATGGAGTCAATCCATCACCGATAGCGCCACCGATTGTACCGCGTATGCCGGAAATTGATTTAATAAGTGTCATGTTATCTGTATAATTTTACGTTTTTTTAATCATCCTATTTTGCAAATATACTGAAATTTTGTTCTTAATATAGTATCTTTGCGTAAAGATTATTAGGATGAGTAGGAATAAATCCATAGTTTGGCTTTTCGCCGTGGTAGTGGTGGCATTATTCATGTCATCATGTTCCCCTACAAAATATGTTCCTGATAATTCTTATCTGCTTGATAAAGTGCAAATTGATGCGAAGGGAAGCTCTGTGAACAGCGCTGATTTAACTAAACACCTTCGTCAACGTCCTAATTTCAGGGCTTTTGGCTTGTTTCGTATGTACCTCGCGGTTTATAATATGTCGGGCCGTGACTCCACCAAAAAGATTAACCGTAAGTTGAGGAGCATAGGAGAGGCTCCGGTGATTTATGATCCCTTTATGACCTATCGATCCGAAAAGGAGTTGCAGGCCTATATGAAGTCGAAAGGATATATGAACGCGCAAGTGGCCTCTTCCGTGAAGTATAGGAAAAAGAAACGTGCGGAAGTGCATTACACGATAGAGCCGGGTATCCCGTATCGAATCGGTAAAGTGGAGTGCGACATCCCGAATGATCGTGTGATGGATTCTGTTTTGCATCTGAGGGGCGGTCTCCCCAATACGAAATTGAAGGCCGGAATGCTTTTTGATGTGGATGAGTTGGACGAGGAGCGGGAACGCTTGGCTAAACATCTGCGACGAAGAGGTTATTATCTATTCAATAAGGATTATTTGAATTATACGGCCGATAGCACGGTAGGTGACCATGCGATTGATGTCACCCTGCATCTGAAACCATTCAGCAAGGTGCTTCCTAATGGCGAAAGGGAAGAGACTAACCATAATAGGTACCGTGTTCGTCATATTTATGTGACGGAGCATTCTCGATCCGATTCAAAGAGTGAGGAGGTGAAAATGGATACGTCCAGTTATTCGAATAATATGACTGTTTTGTTCCAAGATAAACCATTCCTTCGTCCATCTGTCATAGATGATGAATTGTGGATAGAAACAGACTCTCTTTATAATGAGTTTTTGGTGGAACGTAGTTATTCCAGGTTGAATAGTTTGGGTATTCTCCGCTCTTCCAACATCCGTTTCACCGATTTGCAGAATGACAAGCATGAGGTGGATTGCGATATTGACCTATATCCTGCCAAACCGCAATCGTTCTCTGTGGATGTGGAGGGTACAAACTCCGATGGAGACTGGGGATTCGGTTTGAATTTAGGCTATGCCCATAAAAATATATTCAGAGGTTCTGAAGTGTTGAGTGTTAAGGCGAGATATGCGCAAGAAGCCTGTTCGGGTATTTCTGACATTCTTCACCGCTATGTGTTGGATTTGGGTGGAGATGTGGGCATCACATTCCCAAGATTCATGTTCCCTTTCTTGAAGAAAGACTTCAAACGAAGAATTTCGGCAAGTACTGGTTTTGATATTCGCTATAATTATCAGGTCCGACCTAAGACCTATGAGCGTAAATCATTGACTGGTAGTATGAAGTATTTGTGGACTTGGCGCCGCTTTTATAATTACACGTTGGATTTGATCGATTTGAACTATGTGAAGATAAAAACGGATAGATCCTTTGATTCAATCTACAGTGCTGATCGATACTCTGTTTTGCGTGAGAGTTATTCCGACCACTTGATCTTAAGTGCCGGATTCTCTTTCGCATATAACAATCAGGCTCAGGTGACCCGTTCTAATAAGACCTATTATCGTTTGGCGATAGAGTCGGCGGGTGGATTGTTGAATGGTATCTGCCATTTGGCGGTGAAGAAGGATGAAGATGACAAGGAGCCGTATAAAATTGGTCATGTGCCTTTCTCTCAATATGTGAAATTAGAGGCCGATTATGCATATAACCAGAAATTGGATACTAGGAACCACTTAGTCTACCATATTGGAATGGGTGTGGCGGTCCCTTACGGAAATGCTTCGGTTGTACCATTTGAAAAAAGATTTTTTGGTGGTGGTGCCAATGGCGTGAGGGGTTGGTCTGTGCGCACACTAGGTCCTGGTCGTTATTCTTCCGACGAATACAATGATTTTGTGAAACAGTCTGGAGATGTGAAACTCTTGATGAATGTGGAATATCGAACTAAGTTGGTATGGAAGGCGGAGGCGGCCGCATTTGTAGATGCGGGTAATATATGGACCATTAAAAATTCGCCCTCACAACCTAACGGACAATTTAATATTAAGAATTTTTATAAGCAGATCGCATTGGCTTATGGATTGGGTTTGAGATTCGATTTCTCATACTTCTTAGTCCGCTTCGATTTGGGTGTCAAATGTTATAATCCTGCCAATATTGGTAGGAATAAAAAAGATGCGCCTGATTGTGATGTGCATAAAGGTCCTTGGCGTTTCTATGGACTAAACTGGAAGGATGATTTCGCGCTCCATTTTGCGGTGGGATACCCATTCTGACGGACGATTTCTGCCGTAATGTTTTGTTTTTCAGTTTGATATGATTTAATTCTAAATTTTTTGTCCCCATATTAGGGAATAATACAAAAATGTATTACCTTTGCACTCACAATTAAGGATGGTCGGGTAGCTCAGCTGGATAGAGCAACAGCCTTCTAAGCTGTGGGTCAAGGGTTCGAATCCCTTCTCGATCACCATAGGCTGAAAATCAGAATTTAAGTATGATTTTCAGCCTTTTTTGTTTATACTTGAATACTAATCATCTTGTTGCATATGCGTAGAACCCTTCTGTATATTATTTTTTGTTTGGCTTTCATCTCATGTGGCTTGTTGTGTTGGGGTCAGGCTGATGAGGAGATTGTTATAAAGGATATCAATGATATTGATAGAATTCATAAAAAAGCACGAGAGGCCAAGGCGTTTGTGAAGAAAAATGATATGAATGCGGATTGGTGCATGCTGCTCGATTTTTCCTATGACCTATATACCCGTAGATTGATCGTCTATGACCTAAAGAACGATAAGATTTTGAGAAGGGAACTCGTGAGCCATGGCAATGGTGCGGGAAGCACTCCTTTCAACCCGGTTTTCAGTAATGTGCCAGGTAGCAATTGTTCCTCTTTGGGTAAATACAGGGTGGGTAAGCGTTCGTATAGTAACTGGGGTATTCATATCCATTATAAATTACATGGTTTGGAGAGCACGAACAGCAATGCTTTCAAGCGAATTGTCGTGCTTCACTCGTACGAATATGCTTATTGTGATTACCCCACATTCGCCAGCAATGGGTGTCCGATTGTCTGTGATGATGTGATGCGTTATTTGGATACGGAGTTGCAGAAGGCAACGAAGCCGACATTGCTATGGATTTTTCAGTAGAATATAACTTTTAGGACATTGAAAACGAATTCAACACTTATAGGCCATTTAGCTGCCTTCACATGCTATTGTATCTTCGGATTTAATATCGTCGCTTGCCGTAATATCGCCTTGTCGGGCATGGTTCCTCCATTGTCATTGTTTTGTTTTAGGGCGACCGGTGCGGCTCTTTTATTTGCTTTGTTCTCTCTGTTCTTGCCGAAGGAGAGCGTGGAGAAGCGTGATTTGGTGAAGATCTTCTTCGCTTCAATGTTAGGACTATTTTTGACGCAGATCTCTTTCTTGGTGGCGATTAAGGAGACGACTCCTTTGGATTGTTCGGTTGTCGCCTCGCTGACCCCCATATTTACCATGTTTGTCTCCGCTATCTTTATAAAAGAACCTATTACATGGAAGAAGGTTGGCGGCGTCTTGGTTAGTTTTTGCGGTGTTCTCTATTTGATAATGAATTCAGTTTCCGCTTCTAGCGGTGTGACAAATTCTACCACTTTAGGACTCTTTTTAATTGTCCTGAACGCGCTTTTCTTTGCGCTTTATCTAGGTATCTTCCGTCCGGTTATCGCAAAGTATAATGTGGTGACATTTATGAAATGGATGTTCTTCTTCTCGGCGCTTGTCTCCGTGCCGCTTGATGTGAATGAACTATTATCCATTCATTATTCTGATTTCCCATTGTCGCTCACGTTGACTGTCTTGGGCGTTGTTTTCTTTTCTACCTTTGTGGCCTATTTGTTGGTGTCGTCTGCCCAAAAGTTACTTCGTCCCACTTTGGTGAGTTTGTATTCTTATGTGCAACCCATTGTTGCGGCCTGTTTGAGTATCTATTTGGGTATGGATGTGTTGACTTGGCAGAAAGTTTGTGCCGCTGTTTTGGTATTCGTCGGAGTCGCTATTGTGAATAATAGTAAGGCGAAAGCATAAAAAAAGCCGCAGCGGATCGTGCGGCTTTTCTTTGTCGATTATGTGATTGATTATTCTTCTTTGTGCTCCTTGAATGTTCTGTCGTCGTATTCGGCGATCTCTCTCAATCTTCCATAGTGCTCGTCGTGTTGGCTGCGGTCAAGACCGATATTCTCGCTCTCCTCGGATACACGTAGGGTGATCATCTTATTGGTTAGCTTATATAGCAAGTATGACATTCCCGCTGTATAGACGATAACGATACCGACTGCGATGAGGTGGTTGACGAAGAATGTCATATGGGTTACGCCCTCTTCCGCCAATTCTGGTTCATATTTGTAAACAAAGATACCTGTCAAGATTGTTCCTACGATACCACCCAAACCATGGGTAGGGAAGACGTCCAAAGCGTCATCGATAGCAGTCTTTTTGTTCTTGATATAGCAAGCCATGTTGCAGATAATCGCTGTGACGAAAGCGATGACAACACTCTCGCTGGTACTTACCCAACCTGCGGATGGCGTAATGGCAACCAATCCGATCACACCTCCGATGGAGGCGCCCATTGCGGATGGTTTACGTCCTCTGACGCAGTCGAAAAAGATCCATGTCATCATGGCGGTTGCGGCTGCGGTGTTGGTGTTCAAGAACGCCTTTACCGCTACACCATCAGCAGACAAGCTGGAACCTGCGTTGAAACCGAACCAACCTAACCATAGCAACGCCGCTCCCAACACTACATATGGAATGTTTGCTGGCTCTGCGGTTTGGTTGCGACGTTTGCCGAGATACAATGCTCCGACCAACGCAGCGATACCTGATGATGCGTGCACAACGATTCCTCCTGCGAAGTCTTTTACGTGCATTTGGTTAAATAGGCCCTCTGGGTGCCATGTGCAGTGTGCGAGTGGACAGTAGATGAATAGGCAGAATAAAATCATGAATACCAAGTAGCCTGAAAAGTGCACTCGTTCAGCGAATGAACCTGTGATAAGGGATGGGGTGATGATGGCGAACTTCATTTGGAAGAGGGCGAATAGTGCCAATGGAATGGTCAATCCCATGCCTTGGGAAAGAGAATCTGTCGCTTGTCCTCCTACGTTCTGCATGAAGAAATAGGTGGCCGGGTTTCCGATAATACCGCATATATCATCTCCGAAGGA
This sequence comes from Paludibacteraceae bacterium, assembly GCA_024401515.1. Taxonomy (GTDB): domain Bacteria; phylum Bacteroidota; class Bacteroidia; order Bacteroidales; family Paludibacteraceae; genus UBA1181. The sequence goes on from JAKSKY010000002.1 coordinate 20,468, forward strand.
GAGACTGAATCCGCAGAATACCCATATTAAACTAATGATACCCATTGCGATGATGCTTTGAAGAATGGTGGATATGATATTCTTTTTGCGAACCATACCTCCGTAAAAGAAGGATAGACCAGGTGTCATCATCAATACGAAGATGGTGGCGGTCAACATCCATGCGATGTCTGTCTTGCTTACATTCTCGCTCAATTCCCATATTTCGGGTTGTCCGGGTATAAACCAACCTATTACCGTGATGGCTAATAGGGATAGCATGAAAATAATCCAACGTTTCTTCATAATCTTACATTTTAAGTAGTGTTTAAAATTTTGTGCAAATATAATCAAAAAGCAAGTAAAATAAATAAAATAGTAGCAAAAAGTAAGTGTAAGTATTAAAAATGTATGAAATATGTAATTTAAAACATTGGATTAAGATGTGGTTTTGTGATGTAATTGTTTGAAAAATAATCAGTTAGCTAAATTATGTGATTTTGCGTCAAAATGGTAGCGAAAACGAATGATTTATATCTTTTTGTAAGGTATTTGCGGTGTGGGCATAAAAAAGCACGGCCATAATAGCCGTGCTTTTTTGTGGATATGGTGTGTGGAAATATTATTGGTTTAATATCGCCATACACTTTTTGAGTGATTCTTTCCAGTATGGAACTGCTACACCTGCCTCTTTGATTTTCCTCTTGTTGAGGACGCTGTATGCAGGTCTCTCTGCGGCAGTAGGATATTCGAAACTTTCAATAGCGTTTACCTTTGTAGACAATCCCGCAATTTCGAAAATCGCACATGTGAAGTCGAACCAACTGATTACGCCCTCGTTAGAGAAATGATAGGTGTTAAAGCCTATGATTCCTTTTTCTAAGAGCGTCATGATGGCCAATGCCAAGTCTGTGGCGTATGTCGGTGTTCCGATTTGGTCATAAACCACATTGAGTGATTCACGTTCCTTTCCTAATCTGAGCATGGTTTTTACGAAGTTGTTGCCGAATTCGCTGTATAGCCATGCTGTACGGATGACGATAGCGTCACAACCACTCTTCTCGACTTCAATTTCGCCTTGACGTTTGGTCCTTCCGTATACACCGATTGGTTGGGTTTCGTCGCTTTCCTTTAATGGAAGGCTTGATTTTCCGCCGAAAACATAATCGGTTGAGATGTGTACCAACTTAGCTCCTACGGATTTTGCGGCTAGAGCCAGGTTCTTTGGTCCATCGATATTGATTTTCGCAGCTAATTCTTCGCATGACTCCGCTTTGTCCACTGCTGTGAATGCGGCGCAATTGATGATGGCATTGATGTTCTCTTTTTTCACCAACTCCTCCAATAGTGGGAGGTTCGTGATGTCTACCTCCGGCATGTCGGTGTAGATGAACTTATGTTGTGGGTATTGGCTTGAAATCTTTTGGACAGAGTTGCCCAATTGTCCATTCGCGCCTGTTACTAAAATATTCATTGTTTCCCTCTTGTTTATTATTCAAATACTTCCGCGTCTTTTAGCATAGGATGCTTTTGGTCCTTTTCCGAAAGAAGCATTTTTTCTGCGGGAATATCCCATTTAATGCCGATTTCAGGGTCGTTGAAGGCGATGCCGGCATCTGCTTGTGGAGCATATACATTGTCAACCTTGTAGGTGAAAATAGCCTCTTCGCTTTTTACAAGAAATCCGTGAGCGAAACCTCTCGGAATGAATAATTGCTTTTTGTTTTCCTCGCTAAGAAGAACGGCTACATGTTGTCCAAATGTAGGAGAGCTTTTCCTGATATCTACCGCAACGTCGATGACCTCACCTTTTATTACGCGTACTAGTTTCGCTTGGGAACAGTCTCCCTTTTGGTAGTGGAGGCCACGTAATACGCCGTAAGATGACTTGGATTCGTTGTCTTGTATGAAATTCACCTTTCCGATGTGCTCTTCAAACTCGTTTTGTTTGAAGGCTTCCATGAAATAACCTCTGCTATCGGCGAATACCTTGGGCTCTATTACCCATACTCCCTTGATCTTTTGTTCTGTAAAAATCATTTTTGCTCTAATAACGATAATATGTATTGTCCGTAAAGCGTTTTGCTTAATTTCTCTCCTAAAGCTTTTAGCTGGTCGTCGTTGATCCAGCCATTTCTCCATGCGATCTCCTCAATGCAAGCGATGTAGAAACCTTGTCTTTTTTGAATGGTAGCGACAAAGTTGCTGGCTTCGAGCAAAGAGTCGCAGTTTCCTGTGTCCAACCAGGTGAATCCACGGCCGAATTTTTGCATTCTCAAAGTGCCTTCCTCTAAGTATAGTTTATTGAGGTCCGTGATTTCGTATTCTCCACGTGCGGATGGCTTCAATGATTTCGCTTTTTCTGTCACTGTCTCGTCAAAGAAATAGAGGCCAGGAACAGCGTAGTTAGACTTTGGATGAGTTGGTTTCTCTTCCAAGGAGATGACTTTTCCAGACTCGTCGAATTCAGCGACGCCATATGCGGTTGGGTCTTTTACGTAATAGCCGAAAATGGTGGCTCCCTTTTGTGGTTTGGATGCGTTTCTTAGCATCTCGGAGAAGTTTTGCCCATAAAAGAGGTTGTCGCCCAAAATCAAGCAGCCTGCCTCTCCGTTTAGGAAATCCGCACCTAATACGAATGCTTGCGCCAATCCGTTTGGTTCTTTTTGGACTACGTAACTGAATTTCATGCCAAATTCTTCTCCGCTTCCTAATAATTGTTGGAACATCGGCAAATCACGTGGTGTTGAGATAATCAACACTTCACGGATATTCGCCAACATCAAAGTGGAAAGCGGGTAATATATCATAGGTTTGTCGTAGACCGGCATGATTTGTTTCGAAATGGCCTTCGACAATGGAAATAGGCGTGTCGCGCTTCCTCCTGCTAGAATAATTCCCTTCATTAGAGTTATTTCTTGAGTAAAACTGTTTTGATGGCGTTCTTGATCTCCTCTTTAGGAAGAGCTCCTCTGCTTGCTTGTGGTTGTCCCTCTTTAGGGATGAAAATCAACAAAGGAATGCTTGTCGCACCAAAATATCCCGCCAACTCTTTCTCCTTGTCCACATCTACTTTGTAAATGTAGATTTCGTCCTTGTACTCTTTTGCCAAGTCATCCAAAAATGGAGAGATCATACGGCATGGTCCGCACCATGTCGCGTAGAAATCTACGATACAAGGCTTGTCGCCAAGATATTTCCAACCATCCGCATCAACGTTAACCACCAATTCCTTGAATTCCGCACGGTTTAGGTGTCTTACGGTTCCCGCTGAAGTGCTTTTATTGTCGGCTGCATATAAGCATGAGGTCAATCCCAATAGAAGATAGATAATTGATGCCTTAAAAAAATTACTTTTTCCCATCTTTCTTGCTTTTTATATGGTTAATAATATGCAAAGTTAATCTTTTTTTTCAATAAGCAAACCATGGGTCCTCCTCTAATGTTAAAAAATATGGAAGGGGAGGGGTGTTTATTCTTTGTGGAGGAGCCATTTTAATAATTGGAGGATTTGAATTATATTCGCGTTTCATTCTTATGGCGTGAAATAGATGCGAGTGAATGAGTTAATTGTTTGAATATTAGTAATTTAATAAAATATTATGGACGAAAAGTTGTTTTCTTCCCTTCCGTACAAGGTTGCGGATATGAGTTTGGCTGATTTTGGCCGCAAGGAGATTGAGTTGGCAGAGAAAGAGATGCCAGGTTTGATGGCGTTGCGTGAAAAATATGGAGACCAAAAACCTTTGAAAGGCGCCCGTGTTTCAGGATCGTTGCATATGACCATCCAAACGGCAGTTTTGATTGAAACCTTGGTTGCTCTTGGTGCGGAAGTTCGTTGGGCAAGCTGTAATATATTCTCTACGCAAGATCATGCCGCTGCCGCGATTGCCGCTGCGGGTGTTCCCGTATTCGCTTGGAAGGGAGAGACATTGGCTGATTATTGGTGGTGTACCTTGCAAGCATTGAATTTCGGCAATGGTATGGGACCTAATATGATCGTCGATGATGGCGGTGACGCGACTTTGATGATTCACTTGGGTGCGGATGCCGAGAAAGATGCCTCTTTGTTGGATCGCTCCGCGGAGAGTGAGGATGAGATCGAACTTCTAAAGATTTTGAAGCAAATCCGTACGGCGGATGGAGATTTCTTTAACCGTATGATCCCTGGCATCAAGGGTGTCTCGGAGGAGACCACCACGGGTGTACACCGTCTCTATCAAATGGAGAAGGAGGGTAAGTTAAGAATCCCTGCTTTCAATGTGAACGACTCTGTCACTAAGTCTAAATTTGATAACTTGTACGGCTGCCGTGAGTCTTTGGCGGATGGTATCAAGCGTGCGACCGACATTATGGTAGCAGGAAAGGTAGTCGTTGTTTGCGGTTATGGTGATGTAGGTAAGGGATGCGCCCATTCCATGCGTTACTATGGCGCCCGTGTTTTGATTACCGAGATCGACCCTATCTGCGCTTTGCAAGCCGCTATGGAGGGATATGAGGTCGTTACGGTGGAGGATGCTCTTCCTGAAGGCGATATCTACGTGACCACCACAGGTAATGTGGATATCATCACCATTGAGCATATGGAGAAGATGAAGGATTCAGCTATCGTATGTAATATTGGACACTTCGACAGTGAAATCCAAGTGGATAAATTGAAAAAGTATCCAGGTATTGTCCGTAGAAATATCAAGCCTCAAGTGGATCAGTTCTTCTTCCCTGACGGTCACTCTGTGATTTTGTTGGCGGAGGGTCGTTTGGTGAACTTGGGTTGCGCGACAGGTCACCCTTCGTTCGTGATGAGTAATTCATTCACCAACCAGACATTGGCTCAAATCGAATTGTTCACCAAGCCATATAAGGTGGGCGTATACTGCTTGCCTAAAGAGTTGGATGAAGAGGTGGCTCGTCTACACTTGACTAAGATCGGCGCGAAGTTGACTAAACTGACCCCTGCGCAAGCGGCATATATCGGTGTGTCAGTGGACGGACCTTACAAATCAGAGTGGTATAGATATTAATTATATACATTCTTGATAAATTCTAGAAAACAGTCCCTCTCTTGAAAAATAGGGTGGTGACTGTTTTCTTATTTTACAATAGTTGATAAAAAATATCATTTATTTTGTTTGTTATTAACGATTTTTAAATAACTTTGTGCGGTTTGGAGTATGTGACTCCATACGTAGTGAAAAAGAAATATTATTAAAGTCCATGAAAAAGTTATTTTTTGTGCTCGCATCATTGATCCTTTTGTCTTCTAGCGCAATGGCTGCTGGAGAGAAGGACGTTAAGGTGCGTTTCGGATTGGAAGCTGGTTTCAATATGACCAAGTGGAATGGTAATTTGATGCCTGATTATGGAGTTTCTCCGGATTTGATTAAGGCTACCGCGGATTTAAAGGATGCTAGTGTTAGACCTGGATTCCATGCAGGTGCGATGGCGGATATCGTAATCCAAACCCACTGGTCCATTCAGCCAGAGTTGTTGTTCCAATTGGAAGGATCTCAGGTAGAGTCTCCATTCTATGAGTTTGATGAGGATGGATCCATCATGGCGGAGGGTACTATTACCGAGAATTTCACTGCCGCATACATTAGAATTCCTATTCTTGTTTACTATAACATCACCAACGTTGGTCCTGGTCAATTGTCTCCAGGTCTTGGTATCTTCTTGGCCGGCGGTGTTGGCGGTCATGGAAGCGTAACTGAGCGTAAGACTTTCGGTGTGGATGGTATCTTGGATGAGTTTGATTGGGGTTTGAATGTGAAGGTGGCTTACGAGTTGCAAAAGGTGGCTAGCGGTCTTTACATGTCCGCAGGATTCTCTCAAGGATTCACCACTTCAAAATCAACTGGTTTGAGCGTTTCTGTTGGTTATAAGTTCCAATATTGGAAGGGTATCAAGAAGGCTTACAACACAGGTATCTTGGAGTACAACCCTTAATCGGATGCGCTTTAAAAAAGTTTATATCGAAATAACGAACCGATGCAATTTTGCTTGTAGTTTCTGCAGCAAGTCTAATCGGGAAAAAGAATTTGTATCGCCGGAAAATTTTTCGGCGATACTTTTTTCTATTAAGCCCTATACTAATTACATCTACCTACATGTGCTTGGAGAGCCTTTGCTGCACCCGCAATTACCAACCCTTTTGTCGATAGCGGAAGAAATGGGTTTCCATGTGAACCTTACGACCAATGGCTCTTTGATCGCGATGAAACGACCTTTGTTGATGGCCTCTTCGATTCGACAGTTTAATATTTCCATGCACGATGCGGAGGAGAATATTCCTGCATCCCAGTGGGGAAAATATCTTGACGAGGTCTTCTCTTTTGCGGATGAGAAGGCGGCGCAAAGTTATTTTTCGTTGCGTTTATGGAACCGTGTGGATGACAATTGCTCTCCGTTTAACCAATTTTGTCTATCTCGTATGGCGGAACATTGGCAGGTGGATATGGGGGATGCGATGTTATCCCGCAATAAGAAGCTGACAGACCATGTTTTCTTTCAAAATTCGGCCCGCTTTTCATGGCCTGGCGAAAAGCATTTACAACACACCCATAGAACTTGTTATGGATTGAAGGATCATGTGGCGATATTGGTGGATGGAACCGTGGTGCCTTGTTGTTTGGACGCTAATGGTGATATGGCTTTGGGTAATGTGTTGGAACAACCATTTGACGATATCATTAAGTCTGAAAGAGCCATGAAAATATTAGAGGGATTCCGTCGCCATGAAGCAGTGGAACCCCTCTGTGTTGATTGTGGTTTTATCGTAGGTGACTGACCCTTATATTTTACTGAGAATATTATAAGCCTCCGTGACGTTGTTCACATCGAGGAATTGAATACTTCTTCGTCCGCCTGTCTCTCTGATTTTACAACGAACCGCATGCTCTTGCAAGTAGGTGAGGATTCTTCCGAAGGCCTCTGTCTGATAGTATGGGGAATCGTCGTCTAGTATGAAATAACCGGTCATTCTGTTCATCTTTAGGGTGAGGCGCTCGAATCCTAGGCTGACGGCGATCCATCGAAGTTTTACCAATTGAAGCAAATCTGAGGTTTGTGTCGGAATCTCTCCGAATCGGTCCTTTAATCTCTCCGCGAATGCGTCCAGCTCCTTTTCATCCTTGACATTGTCCAATTCACGGTAGAGCGACATACGCTCCGAAACGCTTTCAATATATTCGGAAGGGAAGGTGAGCTCCATGTCGGTCTCGATTTGACAGTCGGTTACAAACTTTTGATCGTTGTTCTTCTCTTTTTCCTCTTCTGCGTAAAGGTCTGCGAATTCGTTGGCTTTGAGCTCTGTTACCGCTTCGTTGAGCACCTTTTGGTAGGCTTCGTAGCCTAGATCGGCGATGAAACCGCTTTGCTCCGCACCCAATAGGTTGCCTGCTCCGCGGATGTCCAAATCTTGCATGGCGATGTTGAATCCACTACCCAACTCAGAGAAACTTTCGATGGCTTGAAGCCTACGTCTTGCCTCTGTGGTGAGGTTGGTGAGTGGGGGAGCGAGCAAGTAGCAGAATGCTCTGCGGTTGCTTCTTCCTACACGTCCGCGCAATTGGTGTAAGTCGCTCAACCCGAAGTTCTGCGCTTCGTTGACGATGATGGTATTACAGTTGGAGATGTCTATGCCAGACTCCACAATGGTGGTGGCCAATAGGACATCGTATTCGTAATCCAAAAAGTCTAGGATCACCTTCTCCAAATCTTCTCCCTTCATTTGTCCGTGGCCGATGGCGACCCTCGCTTCCGGTACCAATCGCTTGATGAGGTTGGCGATTTCGCCTAGGTTTTGCACTCTATTGTTGATGAAGAATACCTGTCCGTTTCTGTCCAATTCATACTGAATCGCCTCTTGGATCACCTTTTCACTGAAGGTGTGAAGCTCCGTTTGGATAGGGTAACGGTTAGGCGGAGGTGTGGTGATGACTGAAAGATCACGCGCTCCCATAAGGGAGAATTGTAATGTTCTTGGAATAGGGGTGGCGGTCATGGTTAGCGTATCCACATTGACTTTCACCTGTTTGATCTTCTCTTTGGTGGAGACACCGAACTTTTGCTCCTCGTCGATGATGAGCAATCCTAAATCCTTGAATTTTACCTCTTTGCCTAATATCTTTTGCGTACCTATCAAAATGTTGATCTCTCCGTCCGCCAACTCTTTGACAATTCGTTTCGTCTCTTTGAGGGAACGGGAACGGTTGAGGTAATCCACCTTGACAGGGAAGTCTTTGAGACGTTCTGAGAATGTTTTGTAGTGTTGCAGCGCCAAAACGGTCGTCGGCACGAGGATGGCCACTTGCTTATTGTCCGTTGTGGCTTTGAAGGCGGCGCGTACCGCGATTTCCGTCTTTCCGAATCCCACATCACCGCAAACCAAACGGTCCATGGGCATATCTCTCTCCATATCCCTCTTCACATCTGCTGTGGTTTTGATTTGGTCCGGTGTATCCTCATAGATGAAGGAGGCCTCCAATTCTGACTGGAGGAAACTATCCTTCGAGTAGGCGAATCCCTTCTCCTCCCTACGTTTCGCGTATAGGGCTATCAAGTCTCTTGCGATATCCTTGACATGCTTTTTGGTGCGCTCCTTGATGGTTTGCCATGCGCCGGTGCCTAATTTGTTGATGCGTGGCTCATCCCCCTCCTTGCTTTTGTAGCGGGATATTTTGTGGAGGGAATGGATGCTGACAAGAAGCATGTCGTCGTTTTGGTAGAGTAGTTTGATTACCTCTTGCTTCTTGCCGTTGGAATCCACTTGGATCAGGCCGGCGAATCGTCCGACGCCATGGTCGATATGTACCACGTAGTCACCTGGCTTGAAATCTTGCAACTCTTTGAGCGTCAAAGATAACTGTCCGGATCTTGCCTTGTCGGAACGCAAGGAGTATTTGTGGTAACGGTCAAAGATTTGGTGGTCCGTATAACAACAGAGATTCATTGAATGGTCAATAAAACCTCTGTGGAGTGTCTTGCGGATAGGTGTGAAGGTGATTTTATCCCCTCGGTCCTCGAAGATGTTGGCCAAACGGTCCGTTTGATGGAGGTTGTCGCTTAGGACAAACACTTCGTAACCTTTGTTCTTTTTCGATCTGAAATCCGCACTGACTAGGTCGAAATTCTTGTTGAAGACAGGCTGAGGAGAGGATTCGAAGTGGATATGGTCTGAATCTTCCCCTAAATCATGCCCTCCGAAAACCAACCGCTTCAGCGAAACGCTCTCTTCGAAAAAGAGTGCGCTGTCGATGAATGCTTCAGCGCCGCCTATCTCTTCGGTATAGGCGGATATTCTGTCGAATGTGTAGCGATAGTCGTTGTAACACAATAGGGTATCCTTGCTTAGAAGTGAGATGAGGGATACTGCCGATTCGTTGTTTTCGTGGATATTGGAGACGATTGAAATGTTATCTTTCTTCTCCAGAGATAATTGATTCTCGATGTTGAAGGTTCGTATGGATTCGATTTCGTCGCCGAAGAAATCCACACGGTAGGGATATTCACAGGAGAAGGAGAATACGTCGATGATGCTACCTCTCACGGAGAATTGTCCAGGCTCATAGACGAAGTCCACGCGTGAGAATCCATATTCGCATAGCACTTGTATGATGAAGTCCGTGTCGATGTTTTGCCCTACAGCTAGGTTCAGTGTCTTTTTATTGAGCTCGGCTTTGTCGACGACTCGCTCCGCAATGGCCTCCGGGAAGGAGACCATGATGAATTTTTCTCCTGAATTGATTCTGTTGAGCGCCTCAGTACGAAGGACTTCGTTGGCCGCATCTTTCTGGTTGTTGTTCTTTCGGATGGAGGCTGGGTAGAAGAATACGTTATCCTCTCCGATAATTTGTGTCAAGTCATGGTAGAGGTAAGCTGCGGATTCCTCATCATCCATGGTGATGAAAATTTTTTTCCCTTTGATTTGTCCTATGTGGGCGAAAAGGATCGCACACAATGATCCCTCCAATCCTTTGATGGTAAGGCTTTTTTTCTCTCCAATGCTCCATTTCTCCACCTCTTTGAATTGAGGATGGGAAGAAAATCGTGATAATAAATCGTTAATATCCACTGACGATGAAATTTTTTAGCAAATATAGCAATAAAAATTCCAAACCATTTTCTAAATTTGCAAGAAACCTATAAAAGATAAAGATGGAAGTGAATGACGGAGTGGTGATTATCCCCACCTATAATGAAAAAGAGAATGTAGAGAACATTATTAGGGCTGTATTAGGTTTGCCTAAGATGTTCCATGTCTTGATCATAGATGATAATTCACCCGATGGTACAGCGGCGATCGTGAAGGGACTTATGGATGAGTTCTCCGGAAGATTGCATATTTTGGAACGCTCTGGGAAGTTAGGTTTGGGAACAGCCTATATCATGGGATTTAAGTGGGCATTGGAAAACGGTTATGAATATGTTTTTGAGATGGATGCCGACTTCTCCCATAATCCGAACGATGTTTTGAAACTACATGCCGCTTGTGCGGAGGAGGGTGCTGATATGTCTATCGGTTCCCGTTACATCAGTGGTGTGAATGTGGTGAATTGGCCGATGGGCCGTGTCTTGATGTCCTATTTCGCTTCGAAATATGTGAGAATCGTGACTGGTATGAAGATCGCGGATACGACTGCGGGCTTCGTTTGCTATCGTCGCAATGTGTTAGAGACGTTGGAATTGGATAAAATCCGTTTCAAGGGATATGCTTTCCAAATAGAGATGAAGTACACCGCCTATAAGTGTGGATTCAATATCAAAGAGGTGCCGATTATCTTCGTGAATCGTGTCTTGGGTAACTCTAAGATGAGCGGTGGAATTTTCGGTGAAGCTGTATTTGGCGTGATTCGTTTAAAAATTAATAGTCTTTTTAGGAAATATCCGCAAAAAAAGTAATATATTTGAAGAGATGATATTTTAAAATTCTAAACGATGGGTACTATACTAATTCATAAGGCAAAAATCATTAATGAGGGAAACTCTTTCCGCGGTTCGGTTTTGATCGAGGGAAATAAGATTTCCAAGATTTTTAAGGACGATGTTCCTGAATCAGTGTTGAAAAGTGCGGAGGTGATTGATGCCGAAGATAAATGGCTTCTCCCAGGTGTTATCGATTCACATGTACATTTCCGTGAGCCAGGTTTGACTCATAAAGGAGACTTTAATTCAGAGTCACGCGCCGCTGTCGCAGGTGGTGTCACCTCTGTGATGGATATGCCAAACTGCCAACCCGCAACCACCAGCATGGCTGAGTTGGACAAGAAGATTGAGTTGGCGAAGGAGAAATGTTTGACAAACTTTGCGTTCTATTTGGGCGCAACCAACGATAATATTGATGAGGTGGTGAATGCGGATCCCGCTAAGGTTTGCGGTATCAAAGTATTTGTCGGACAATCTACCGGTAATATGCGTGTGGATAATCCAAAGGCTTTGGAGCGTATTTTCGCGGAGTCAAAACTTCCTGTCGCTACCCACAATGAGGATGAGGAGATGATCCAAGCCAATTTGGCGAAGGTGAAGGCGGAGTTGGGTGACCAACCCATTCCAATCTCTTATCACGAAATCATCCGCAATTCAGACGCTTGCTACAAATCAACCTCTAAGGTGATTGATTTGGCTAAGAAATATGGTACTAGATTGCATGTGCTCCACTTGACTACAGCCAAGGAGATGGCTTTGTTTAACACCAAACCATTGGCCGAGAAGAAGATCACCGCTGAGACTTGCGTAGGTTATTTGTGGTTTGACGATAATGATTACGAGCGTCTTGGCGCTAAGATCAAATGTAATCCATCCATTAAGAAAGAGAAGAGCCGTGTCAACTTGTTGAAGGCGGTTGAGTCTGGTATCATCGATACCATCGCGACTGACCATGCCCCTCATTTGTTGAGCGAAAAGGAGGGTGACTGCCTACAAGCGGTTTCCGGATATCCATCTATCCAACACGCTTTGCCAATGATGTTGGAGTTGGCGAAGAAGGGTAATTTCACCCGTGAGCAAGTGGTGGAGAAGATGTGCCACAATCCAGCTAGAATCTTCAATGTGGAGAAGCGCGGATTTATCCGTAAGGGCTACTTCGCTGATCTTGTATTGGTCGAGCCAAATGTTCCTTTCGAGGTGAAGAAGGAGGATCTTCAATACAAGTGCGGATGGTCTCCTATGGAGGGTGAAACGTTGAAGTACAAGGTGTCACAAACTTTTGTGAACGGTGTCCTTGTCTATGACAACGGAAAGATCAATGATGCGAAGAAGGGCGAAATGTTGACCTTCACTCGATAAAAATAGTTGGCGAATCGTCGGTGAATATCGGCGATTCGTCGATTTAATTTGTGGGTTTGTCTAAATCGGAAATGACGATACCTTGGGAGGAGGAAAAACTAACTGATTTTTCGGTAAATTTGTCTAATGATTAAATTCGACAACATGTATTTGAAAAAGTGTTTTATCCTTGCATGCGCTCTATCAGCCGCATCCGCATCCTTTGGTGAGTCAGAGACTTGGCCTTTGCAACAATGTTTTGATTATGCTTTGCAACAGAACATTAATGTACAAAAAGGTCGAATCGTTTTAGAACAAGATCGTATTTCCACCCATCAGGCTAAGGGGCAATGGTTGCCTAGCGCGAATATATCCGCTAGCCAAAGTTTGAACAATAGCCCTTTTACGGAGATGGGATATGCCAATAATTATAGTGGCAATTATAATTTGGGAGTTTCGTGGACAGTGTTTAATGGTTTCCGTAGGAAGTACAACATCAAGCAACAGGAGTTGCAGGAGACGATACAAGAGACTTCATTGAAATCCACGGAGGAGGATATCAAGATATCAGTTCTCTCCTGTTATCTGCAGATTTTATATGCGAAAGAGAATGTGCAGATACGTAAAAATTCCCTAGAGACTTCGTCAGAACAACTCAATCGTTACAAGCAATTGTACGAGGCGGGTTCCGTTTCTAAGATAGATTTGTCGCAGGTGGAGTCGCAACATGTGGCTGAGACTTATCAGTTGACAGTGGCTGAGAACCAGTTGGCGAACGATTTGCTCCAATTGAAACAATTGTTGAGATTGGACTTGAATCAGGAGATAGATATTCCTTCCATGGAGTTGTCGGTGGAGCAAGTGACGGCTCAGTTGGTTAATAAGGATTCTGTTTATGCGGCTGCGTTGGCTACTCGTCCAGAAATCGCGATGGCTGAGTTGAATGAAACGATGTCGGATTTGCAGATAAAATCGGCTAAGTCAGGTTACTATCCATCCGTTAATTTAAGTGCGGGTGTTGGAACCGGTCATCGTAACCATGTGGATTTGAGCGGTGGAGATCAGTTGAAACAGAATTTCGGCGAAAACATCGGCCTCTCTTTGAACTATGCCATCTTGGATAACCGTGAAAGGAAATCCACGCTGAGCAAAGCGAAGTTGAATCGAAATATCGCGGAGCTTGAAACGGACAATCTGAAGGATGAACTCAAGAAGACCATTGAGTCCGCGTACTTGGATGCGCAAGCGGCGCAAATGAACTTCTTGGCGGCACAAAGCAACGAACAGGCGGCGGCTTCCACCTATGAATTGACAAAGGAGAAATTCTCTTTGGGTATGAAGAGTCCGTTTGAAATGTTGAGTGAGCGAAATACATTGCTCAATGCCCAACAACAAACGTTGCAAGCGAAATATACGGCTATCCTCAATATGCAGATTTTACGTATATATCAAGGACTGCCGGTTGAAATAGAATAAACTTTTTCATAATAGTGTTTGTTTTCATTTTTAGAGTTAACAACTCGAGATATCGCTAGACTGTGAAGTCTGGCGATGTTTTTTTATTTTTGTGACTTGTAAAAATTAATTCGTATGGAGGGCTTTTCAAATATTTTTCTTTTTGCGGCGTTATTGCTTGCTATTGTCATTTTTGTCTTAATCGTTGTCTTAGGCGTGCTGGTGGTGGCTGGTGTGTTCACTGTGACCAGTGCGGCTGTTTTTGCGGCTTCTGGGAAGGAAAAGCGTTGGCCCAATCTCGCCGCATATATCGGTGGTCTTTTAGCATTTCTCATTTGGCTATCTATTTTTTCCCTTGTGAGGGATAAGTACACCATAGATACGGATAATGTTTTTGAGTATCCTCGTTATGTCCAGATCTCGGGTGATTATCAATATCGGATAGAGCTTATGGGAGATGATGATTGTTTTTATCTATGTCGTGGGGAAGAGCCGTTGGTGACGGTTGTGGATAGTGTCGCCTTTGTGGATTCATTTTTGTATGGATGTACAAAGGATTCCTATACTATGTCGTCCGCGTTTTCCTATTTCTCGATAGATTTGCGGGATGGAATAGTCCATAGCGATTCCTCCTTCGCCAATTTGGAATTACCCGAAAATTGTGGGTTGGATAAGATGAAGGGAGGCTATGAATTTTATCACGACCAGCGTTCCTCTCATGAAAAAGGCTTTTGGGAATTTTGGACATTGCCGTTTGGGGGCGCTTTGTTGATGGCCCTCTGTTCCGGAGGGCTTTTGAGGGTGGTAGTGGCGTGGCTGCAAGATCAATGTTTGGAATGGCGGAGAAAACGCAGGGGAAAGCAACGGAGTGAGGGAGACTTCTCATTGGACTGATTGTCCTAAATGGCGCGAATATAAAAGGCCCAATCGAATGATCCATTCGGTCGGGCCTTCCTTTTTTTTCAATGAGTTATACGTTCAATGCACTTAGCAAGGCATCTTTGTAGTTCTTTCCGATGGCCAATTTTTGCCCACCGATGCTGACCATATTGCCCTCCACCGATTCGATGTTGGCTAGCGATACGATGTAGGATTTGTGGATGCGCATGAAATCTTTGGCAGGCAACTCCTCCTCCAGTTTCTTTAGGGAGTAGTAGGCGGTGATGCGGCGTTTGTCCTTCATGTGGAAAGTGACGTATTCGCTTTGTCCCTCCACATAGACCAGACTGTCGAAATCAATCTTGTATAGTTTATAATCAGCTTTCACCATGAAGAAATCTCTTTCGGGTGTTTCTTGTGTTTGTGGAACGGACTCCTTTCTGCGGCTCTTCATTCGCTCCGAAACCTTGTTGATGGCTTGTAGGAACCGGGGAAAGGGGATGGGCTTCAATAGATAGTCCACAGCCTCTAGTTCGTAACTGTCTATGGCGTATTCCGCATAGGCGGTGGTGAAGATGACCAAAGGTTTCTCCTTCATCGATTTGATCAGTTCCAAACCGGAAAGGTCTGGCATTTGTATGTCGGACAATATTAAATCGATGGGCTCGTTTTGAAGCACTTCCATCGCCTTGATGGCATTCTCGCAGGTGCCCACTAATTGTAAAGAGGGAACTTTGGATACATATTCCGAGAGTAGTTTCCTGGCAGGAAACTCGTCGTCGATGATCAGTGTTCTGATTAAATCATTTTCCATATTCGTTTGGTAATTTAATGGTTAATTCAAGGTTGAATAATTGGTCGCTATCATCGATGTTCAAGTCGTAGTTGCCTGGGTAAATCAGATCTAGGCGTTTTTTGACGTTGTCGATACCGATGCCTTTAATGTGCTTTTGTTCACGCTTCACGCTTCGTTTGCTGTTTTGCGCCACAAAGCATAACTGCTTGGCGGTTGCTGTCAGTTTGAATTTCACGAAAGCATTCTCCTCGATGCCGATGCCGCTATATTTGAACGCGTTCTCCACGAAGGGTTGCAACAGCATAGGCGCAATGAAGATGCTCTCTGGCGAAATCTCTTTGTCGAAAGTGACATTGATCTCCTTCTCGTGACTATATCGTTGGAATTCAATGTAATTTTCCAAATAGTTGATTTCCTCATTGAGGGAGATGCGGTTCTCCTTTGATCCGTATGTGACGTAACGGAGCATTTCTGAAAGCGTCAAGACACTGTCCGCCGCATTTTTATCTCCCATATACACCATGGAATATATGTTGTTCAATGCGTTGAAGAGGAAGTGAGGATTGATTTGCGAGCGAAGAAAGTTCAACTCCAATTGTACCTTTTCTTGTAGAATGGATACTCTTTGTTCCTCCATCTCCTGTGTCCTCTTGCGGTAATGGAGAAGTATGGATACCAACATTGCGCCTGTCAACATGATGGTCACCTTCCATTGGGAAGAGAGTCTCAGTCTGTCGTCGGTTGTCTCCTCCTCGTCTTCAAAGAAGGCGTGCGTCTCGGACGGGAGGCGAATGTCCAATAAGGCGTCGTCGTCATAGACCATCTCCGGACTGTGGGCCGAGATGGTCGCGTCCTCTAGGTGGTAGGCTAAGACAGAGAATGAGGCTACCAAAAGAATAGCGGATAGGAAGAAGAGCGCCATTCTGTTTTTCCTCAATAGAAGAGGAAATAGAATCGTCCTGTTGACGAGTGTGATGAGGAACATACTGGCAGTTAATAGAGCCGCCAATTCCACGGAGAGGAGGAGATCATACGAGATGTTGCTGAATGTCAGCAATGCGAAGACTGCCAACCATACAGACATTTCAATGATATGCTGTTTCCAAAATTTTATGATGCTCATCTCTCTTGTTTTCACCAAAATTGCGAAAAATTATTGAAAATAGAAAAATAAAATCAGTGAAAACCGCTGTTGATAGGGTGAAAATGGCACATTCATTTGGCAGAAGGTTTCTCTTGGTTTGTTTATAAAACTCCTAGTTTTGTTATTTTTTGGGAAAAATAGATAGCCTAATGGATAAAAAACACTAAATTTGCAAGATTAAAAAGAAATTTTTGGATAAAAGATGAAAGAGCGTATTAACAAACTTTTAGGTGAGATAAAGAATTTGCACGCCTCTAGCAAGGAGGAATTGGAATCATTACGTATCAAATATTTGAGTAAGAAGGGTGAGGTCTCTTCTTTGTTTAACGATTTCAGAAACGTCTCCAACGAGCAAAAGAAGGAGATGGGACAATTGCTTAATGATTTGAAGAATTCCGCACAGGAGAAAATCAATGAGTTGAAGTCTTTGTTGGATAATACGTCTGAGAAGGATGAAAACTTGGATTTGACCAGAACGCCTGATCCTGTGGAGTTGGGTACACGTCATCCTCTTTCTATCGTTAAGAATGAAATTGCGGATATCTTTTCCCGTCTAGGTTTTGTTGTGGCTGAGGGACCGGAGATTGAGGACGATTGGCATGTCTTCTCCGCTTTGAACTTCCCGCCAGAGCACCCTGCCAGAGATATGCAGGATACTTTCTTCATCACCAGAGAACCCGATGTGTTGTTGCGTACGCATACTTCATCCGTGCAATCACGTATCATGACCAGCCAAGAACCTCCGATTCGCGTCTTGTGTCCTGGCCGTGTTTATAGAAATGAGGCCATCTCTTACCGCGCGCACTGCTTCTTTCATCAGGTAGAGGGCCTTTATATCGACAAGAACGTCTCTTTTGCTGACTTGAAGCAGGCGCTTCTTTATTTTGCGAAGGAGATGTTCGGAGAGGGTACAAAGATTCGTTTACGTCCTTCATATTTCCCATTCACAGAACCATCCGCTGAGATGGATATCTCTTGTAACCTTTGTGGCGGAAAGGGCTGTGCGTTCTGTAAGGGAACCGGATGGGTGGAGATCCTCGGTTGCGGAATGGTCGATCCTAACGTTTTGGAAAATTGTGGCATTGATAGCAAGGTATATACCGGATATGCGTTCGGTATGGGTATCGAGCGTATCACTAACTTAAAGTATCAGGTTAAGGATTTGCGTATGTTCTCGGAGAACGACGTCAGATTCTTGAACCAATTTAAATCAGCTTATTAATATCAACACTGAATTTGTTTAAACTTAAATCTAATATCATGGGAATTGGAAAGGACACTATGCCGATGGGTACTGAGCACAATACTTTGGCTTACGGTACGAAAGTAGTCGGCGATATCCAAGCTGAAAATGATTTCAGATTGGATGGCTCCGTTGAAGGCACTATCATTTGTAAAGGAAAAATTATCATTGGAACAAAAGGCGTTATGCAAGGAACGATGACTTGCGCCAATGCGGATGTGATGGGAACTGTTAAGGGTAAGATGGTGATTGCCGATACCCTCTCATTGAAGTCCACAGCTAGGGTAGAGGGAGAGATCATCACAAAGACGCTCTCGATCGAGCCTCAAGCTGTTTTCTCCGGTACTTGCGACATGACCAACAAGGGTGCGGCAGGAGCTCCAGTTACTTCTCAGCCAAAGTGAAAATAGAATGGTAAAACGTAGAAAGGGGATGTGTTAAACTGACAAGTTGACACATCCCTTTTTATTTAAAAGAGAACTATATTTGGAATACATAAATAATCCCGTGTGATTTTAACTTGTACGAGTCGGTGTTTTTAGAAAAAAAAACTAAAAATATTTGTTGTTATTTTGATAAAAATCTAGTATTGTGTATTTTTGTGTTGTTAAGATTTATTGATTTTTCTACTCCTTGTCATGGAGTGTAGGAAGTCAGTGAAGAAATGAGAAAGTTTGAAGGACCATTTATGAATATGATAAGAAGTTTATTTAATTCGTCTATCAGAAAGAGGAATATAGCGGTAATAATTACAATCTTATTTTTTTGCCCGCTTTACGATGTTGAAGCCAAGATGGTTGACCTCGAAGAAGCAAAAAAAGTTGCTTGTAATTTCATGAAAAGATCGTTTGGAAGAGCTGATGAAGTGAAGAGTGTTGTGACTTTCGACACGCTAAATGTTACCACTATGTATGCCTTTAATTTTCACAATGGAGGTTATGTGTTAACATCGGGAAGTTTAATGTCTGATCCAATACTTGCATATTCTGAAACAGACCAATTTTCGCCCAAGGATAGTATAGGAAATGAGAATTTATTGATTTTTTTAGAGGCATGTGAAAAAGAGGTTATAAACAGAGAACAGAAACAGCTAAAAGGTCTAAGTGTTGAATCTCAAGAAAAATGGGAATCCTGGGAAGTTGATTATTACTACCCTCCTGTATATGGACAAGAAAGTCTTGTGGAGGAAGTTTTTGATTTACTTTATAAGCCAAACATTGGGAAAGCAGTTCAGTGGATGCAATCTGGTTGCGAGGGTGTGTGGCTTACTTACAATCGAGAAACTGATACTTACACAAGCAACAATACACGTGACATTTGCTATAACAAAATGATGCCTACTGTTGGATCTTGTGAACATGCTGTCGCAGGATGTACACCTACAGCTTTGTCTCAAGTAATGTGGAAATGGGAATGGCCTAACTCTGTTTCGTATACTTACAAAGATTCTCAAATAAATAGCGCATATACATGGGATTCTATGCCTCCTATGCTAACAGTGGAATCAACCGTCAGAAACATGATAGAGGTGTCTACGTTAATGCGAGATTGTGGGTATATGCTAGATGCAGAGTATGGTTGTTCGGGCACTAGTGCTTCGAACGAGTATATTTTCCCGAACATGATATCAAGCGGTCTAATCGACTATTCCGCTTATAGAAATATCTACACCGAGGAGTTTTCTAAAAGATATAATAGAAATGATAGTGATACTTATCCCATGTCAGAGTGGGTGAGTTTTATAATAACAGACCTGATTGCAGGAAGACCTGTCATTGTGGCATCGGTGTCTCATGCCTTTGTCGTAAGTGGATTTCAAAAAAGAGATGACGGATACTATTTCTATATAAATTATGGATGGGGCGTAAAACAAAACAAAAACGGATATTACAATCTTGATTTCACTACTGATAATACAATTAATGATGCTCGGAAATCAGCATTAATAGGGTTGTCTCCCAAAAAAAACAATGATAATCATGAGCATGATATTCATGCTACTTGTGTCCAATCAACGATTGGTGAGCACGGGAAATTATCTTTTTATGTGGAAAATGCCAACTCATACATATTAAAAATCAAATATTTGAAAAATATTGTCAAGGGTTACACTAGTAGGAATGGAGTGCCTACGTCATGTCAATACCAGAACCTTCCTCAAGAGATAATTATTGATCGATTATCTGGCAATGTCTTTTCCGATGGTGTTGTTGATGTTTGGTACAAAAATAATGTTCAGTTGGAATATGAGTATGAGACTGTGTGCGATAAATTTACAGCACCGACAATGTACGAGGTTACCTTCATGAATAACTATGGTCAGATTGTTACTTATGAGGGAACTTTTAGCCCTGAGAACAGTGTAATAACAACAGTAGAAGATGGAGCGATACAGGATGAAGTTTCTGTATATCCTAACCCATCGACAGGAATAATCAATGTCAGTTCTCATTGCCATACTCTTTCAAAGATAACAATATATGACATTCTGGGAACTGGAGTTAAAACTTTTGATACTCAAAAAAGAACTAAGTATGAACTTGATTTATCGGATTGTTCATCAGGTTGTTATTATGTTGCTGTCGAAACAGATGAGTCTAAAATTGTCAAACGAATAATTATCAAATAATATGAGATGCTTCTTCCTTTTTTTATCGTTGTTGTATTCGGCAATATCATTCGCATTTAATAGTCTCGATTCTGCGTTAGACTTTGTATATGAATATTCTTCAGACACTATTTGGGGAAGTAAGTTGCCAGAGGGGGTTACTTATCGTGTTGGTGTGATAGAGCGTGATATTGATGTGGTCATTAATGAGAGGTATACTGAGTTAGATACCTTCTCTGTGCCTCAAAATCATTATGTGTTTTTCGTTACGACACCAGAAAATGTTGGTTTCGAAGGAGAATCTCCTCTCGTTTCATATCTTTTCTTATCCAAGGAAGATTCATCGTATGTAGTCATAGATACAGTGGGAAATCCAGAACATTATATGAAATGGGATATAGTAAGAACCAATGGAAGAGTGTTGGCAAATCAGGCTGTGTCTGATTTGTCAAGTCGCATCAGTTATTACATACAAACGGAGAACTCCATATATGATGTATATCTTATAGAAGACACCACCAATCTTTATTTGGTTGATTGTGCGGAGTATTTGAGGGAGGATATTGATTTAAGAAACGCTTGGACTTTCATCATTGATACACATGACGGATCTTGTTTGAGTGTCAATTATTTCAGGGACAGAATTGAGAACGTTATGATATTTAGTATGATCGCTACACCATTTGGCACAATGACGGATTTTTCTTCAATTGATGGCTTCAAATTAGTTTTGAGCAATCCTAATGGGGTAAGAAAAATCAAATCAAAACTAGATATTACTCTTTCCCCTAATCCCGTGTCCGATGAGGTTTGTGTAAACATCGATAATTGTTCCCTAACATTGCTCTCTCTAGATGGGAAAATATTGAAGGAAGTGAATGACAACAAGGTGTCTATTGGAGAGTTTCAGTCAGGTTTGTACCTGTTAAAGATAGATGAAAAGGACCGTTCTACAATAAAAGAAATAATTAAAGAATGATGACTTTTTCTACGATAAAAAAAGACGCATCATTTTGTATGGTGCGTCTCTCTATAAGGTTAGGGATGGAATCATCCGAAGTCAATCTCGAAGCGGCTAGGCACCGGATCGTTTTGATTCTCTCCCTGTTCTGAACTCTTTCCAATGTAGTCCATCACGTCATTTAAGCCTGTCATGAATTTCTCGAAATCCTCTCTATACAAGAAGATTTTGTGTTTTTCAAAGGATACTTGTGACTCGTCGCCAGATACCTTTTTCTTGCTTTCTGTGATGGCGAGGAATAACTCATCCTTGCGGTTGCGTTTCACATCAAGGTAGTATATCCTCTTACCCGCCTTGATCGCTTTCGAATAAACTATTTCTTGATCTCGCTTATCCGTTTCAAACCTCAATTGCTCATCTTCCATACTGCGACCCTCCATTTATTTAAAGTAAATAATTTTTTGAAAACGAATCATTCATATCGATCTCAAGGACCGATTTTAATCAAATTTAAGAATTTATTCTTGTATTTGCAACTTTAACGGAGATTTTTTTTACGCTTAAGTTCTATTTTTCTTCTGCAACTCAGCGAAATAGGGAGTTCTCACTGACGGATCCTTCACTGGTTCCTAACTCGCGCAATCCCAACATGTTGCTATTTTTTAGTAATTTTTTACAAATTTTATTTCGTGGAATTTGAGGAATAATATATATTTGCATTGTGCAAAAGCACAAATTATTAACTAAAACATTAACGACTATGGCTTACGTAATTGGTGAAGATTGTGTTGCATGTGGTACTTGCATCGGTGAATGTCCAGTAGGAGCAATCTCTGAGGGTGACATCTATTCAATAAACGCTGATGCTTGCACTGAGTGTGGAACTTGCGCAGACGCTTGTCCTGCAGGTGCTATCTCAAAGTAATTTGATCAGCAACAAACTAAAAAAGAAGGCGCTTTACGGAGCGCCTTTTTTTTGTGCCGTAATCCTTTATTTGTAACTTTACATCGAGTTTTACAAAATAGAAATGGTAAGGACTTTGTCCTTTTAAGGAATATTTGACGTTATGAGTAAGAAAGTAGTGCCTATTACCCTTTTGACGGGTTATCTTGGAAGTGGAAAGACCACTTTGGTGAACAATATCCTAACCAATAAGAAGGGGTTGAAGATCGCTGTCATCGTGAATGATATCGGTGAGGTGAATGTGGACGCCTCCTTGATTCAGTCGGGTGGTGTGGTGACTCAAAAGGATGAGAGTTTGGTTGCGTTGAGCAACGGTTGTATTTGCTGTACTTTGAAGGCTGATTTGATGCAACAAATCACGGATATTACCGATACGAACCGATTCGATTATATTGTCATCGAGGCGAGTGGTATCTGTGAACCTCTTCCAATCGCGCAAACCATTGTCACGATGTCCGCTATGGCGAAGCGATATGGAACACCAGAAATTTGCCGTTTGGATTGTGTGACGACAGTGGTGGACGCCCTTCGTCTCTACGATGAGTTCGCCAGTGGTAAGGCTTTGGTGAGAAAGGATTTGGATGAGGACGATATCGAAAATCTATTGATTCAACAGATAGAGTTCTGTGATGTGATCGTCTTGAACAAGGTGGATGAAATCTCAGAGGCTGATTTGAAGGAGGTGCGCGCGGTGGTTCGTACTTTGCAACCACGTGCGGAAATCATCGAGACCAATTATGCGAAGATTGATTTGGACCGTATCATCGATTCCAAACGCTTCGATTTCCAATCGGTCAGCATGTCTGCTGGATGGATCCAAGCTTTGGAGGCTGATAAGCAACAGATCGAGGAGAAGGAGCGTAAGCAACATGAACATGAGCTCCACCATCATCATGACCACGATCATGATGAGGAGTGCCACTGCCACCATGCTGAGGGCGAGGAGTGCCATTGCCACGACCATGACCATGATCACGATCATGACGAGGAGCACCACCACCATGACCACGAACATGGAGAACACTGTTGTTGCCACCATCATCACCACCATGGTGAGGGTGAGGCGGAGGAGTATGGTATCTCCACATTCGTCTACTATCGTCGTAGAGGCTTCTCCTTGTCTAAGTTTGATCGATTCATCGACAAATCTTGGCCGAAGGGAGTTATCCGTTGCAAGGGTATCCTCTATTTCGAAGAGAACAGGGATATGTCCTATCTTTTTGAGCAAGCGGGTTCTCAAAAGACCGTTCAGGAGACCGGACAATGGATTTGTACCGCTCCTAAGGCGGACCAAGAGCGTCTTTTGCAAGAGAGCAAAGAGTTGCGAGAGGATTGGGACGAGGAGTATGGCGACCGTTTGATCAAGTTGGTCTTCATCGGTAAGAATATGGATAAGGCTGCTATCTATGCGGCTTTGGATCAGTTATAATGCTCCATCCTATCCGTGTCGTCATTTCTTTATAAATAGTAAATGCCAAAAATTGTAATTTATATTATTTTATTATTACATTTGCGGTCGGGTTGCCGAAAACGATAGAGTAGGCTGATTTTTAAAGAGAATTACAATGAGAAATTTATTGTTGACAATAGGCTTGGCCGGAGTTTTTTCCATGCTTTTTTCTTGTACAAAGAAAGATTGTGATTGCACTTTTTACGATGCGAAGGGTAATGTCGTAGAGAGTTATACAGGAATGATGGAGGAGATGAGGGTGAGTGATTGCTCCGTATTGGATACCTACGCTGACAGTACGGGCGGATTTGTCTGCAAGTAAAAATTCGATTCTGGATATCGGGAAAGGTCGTCTTCTTGCGGAGATGACCTTTTTTGTTGCGAAATATCACACGCTTGTGATGGTTTTTATGTAACTTTGCGGAAATAACTTTTGAAAATATAATTTACATTTTAGTAGAACAGAATATGAGCAAAAAAGGATTAGGAACTATTTGCGTTCAAGAGGGTTGGAAACCCACCAAGGGTGAGCCTAGAGTGCTCCCTGTATATCAATCCACAACATTTAAGTATGATACCAGCGCTGAGATGGCTGACCTTTTCGATTTGAAGGCATCCGGCTACTTCTATACACGTCTTCAAAACCCAACCAACGATGCTGTCGCATCTAAGATTTGCGCTTTGGAGGGTGGTGTGGCCGCTATGTTGACTTCATCAGGCCAAGCCGCTAACTTCTATGCGGTGTTCAATGTTTGTGAGGCGGGTGACCACTTCGTCTCTTCTTCTACCATTTATGGTGGAACTTATAACCTCTTCGCCGTTACCATGAAGAAGTTGGGCATTGAATGTACTTTCGTCGATCCGGATGCTTCTGAGGAGGAGATCGCTAAGGCTTTCCGTCCTAATACCAAGGCATTGTTCGGTGAGACCATCGCCAACCCTGTATTGAGCGTGCTTGATATTGAGAAATTCGCACGTATCGCACATTCACACGGTGTGCCTTTGATCGTGGACAATACATTCCCAACACCAATCAACTGCCGTCCTTTCGAGTTCGGTTGTGATATCGTTACCCACTCCACTACCAAGTATATGGATGGACACGCTACCAACGTAGGTGGTTGTATCGTGGATAGCGGAAACTTCGATTGGAATGCCCACAAGGATAAGTTCCCTGGTTTGACCTCTCCAGATGACTCTTACCATGGTTTGACCTATTCAGACGCATTCGGTAAGGGCGCCTACATCACTAAGGCTACGGTTCAATTGATGCGTGACCTTGGTTCCATCCAAGCGCCACAAAACGCATTCTTGTTGAACCTTGGTTTGGAGACTTTGCATGTCCGTATGCCTAAGCATTGCGAGAATGCGCAAAAGGTGGCTGAGTATTTGGAGAAGCATCCAAAGGTAGCTTGGGTGAACTACTCAGGTTTGAAGTCAAGTCCATATTACGCATTGGCTCAAAAACAATTCAACAAGGGATACTCTTGTGGTGTGGTTACCTTCGGTGTGAAGGGTGGACGTGACACATCCATCAAATTCATGGATAGCTTGCAGTTGGCTTGCATCGTTACCCACGTGGCAGATGCCCGTACTTGTGTGTTGCACCCTGCTTCACACACCCACAGACAATTGTCTGACGAGCAATTGATCGCCGCTGGTGTACGTCCTGATTTGATCCGCTTCTCAGTTGGTATCGAAGATGCTGAGGATATCATCGCGGATTTGGACCAAGCATTGGCTAAATGCTAATCCTACAATGGATGTTATAACTATATTACTGCTGGCTGTCGCTTTGGCGATGGATTGCTTTGCGGTATCAATAACAAATGGAATTGCCCTTCGGCAGTTCCATTTTGTTCCTATTATGAAGATGGCCTTTTTGTTTGGCCTCTTTCAAGCGGGTATGCCTTTGATTGGTTGGGCTGCCGGCGTAGGATTCAAGTCTCAAATTGAATTCATAGACCATTGGATCGCCTTTGGCGTCTTGCTTTTCTTGGGAGTGAAAATGATCAAGGAAAGCCTTTCTGACGAGGAGGATGAGAAGGAAAACCAACCTGCTTTGCAGTGGAAGAAATTAATATTCCTAGCTGTGGCCACCAGTATTGACGCATTGGCGACCGGCTTGGTTTTCTTGACGGAAAGTGTCAAGACATTTGTATTCGCCTTGGTGATGATCGGGCTCTTCAGTTTTGGGCTCTCTGTGGCGGGAAATATGATTGGTATCTATTTGGAAAAACATCTTCCATTCAACATGGAGATGGTGGGCGGAATCGTTTTGATCGGTATCGGTGTGAAGATTCTTTTGGAACACACGGGTGTTCTATGATAGTGTATGTTTTTATAAATAAATGATTGTACTATGAGTTTGAAGAAAAAATGGCATGATTTTATGCACGACGAAGCGTTGAAGCATAAAATTTATATGATCATCTATGATACGGATACCCCCATGGGAAAATTGTTCGATGTCTGTTTGATTGGATTCATTCTAGTCAGTGTGGGCGTTGTCATATTGGAGAGTTTGTCCTTTTTCCCTCCTTCATTCAAAGAGTTCCTCAGCGTCTTGGAGTGGATATTCACCATCTTTTTTACCATAGAGTTCTTGTTGAGGCTTTATTGTTCTCCGAAACCTAAGGAGTATATCTTCAGCTTCTTTGGCGCAGTCGATTTATTCTCCACACTTCCAACTTATTTAGGCTTTATTTTCCCCAATGCCCACGGATTGCTCACCATTCGTATCTTGCGATTGATTCGTGTGTTCCGAGTCTTTAAGCTCTTTTCTTTTTGGCGAGAGGGCGAAATTTTGCTGACAACCTTGAAGGCCAGCTTCAGAAAGATTACGGTATTCTTTGTCTTTGTGCTCTTGCTCGTCATTTGCATCGGAACGGTGATGTACATGGTGGAGGGCGGTATTGAAGGCAGCAGTTTCAATGATATTCCAAGTAGTATTTATTGGGCGATCGTAACTACCACGACCGTTGGTTACGGAGATATCACCCCGATGACGGGTTTGGGTCGTTTCCTATCCGCCTTTGTGATGCTTTTGGGTTATACGGTATTGGCGGTCCCTACGGGTATCGTATCCGCGCAAATGATTACACACAAGAAAAAAGTCTCCATGAGACCTTGCCCTCACTGCCATAAGACTGGCCACGACGAGGATGCAGTCTATTGCCGCTATTGCGGAAAGCGTCTCTTTGACGATGAAACCGATGGTTTCGATGAGGAGGAGATCATTACCCAAGAGGGAGAAATAAAATAAAGAAAGAGAGTGGGGAGACCTATGTGTTTCCCCCTTTTCATACCAGGAGTCATGAAGAACTTTATCCAACATATCCGACAATCCGATTTGGTGAAGAACTCAGCAAAATTGTTGGGTGCGAATGTGTTGGCTCAGGTTTTGGGCATCTTGGTGTTCCCGATTCTAACCCGTTTCTACTCGCCGGAAGATTTCGGCCTTTTTAATCTTTTTGTTTCGATTGGTGGTATACTGGTGATCCTTTCTACTGCGGATTACCAGAATGCGGTTGTTTTGCCCAAGGAGGATGACAAGGCCTATTCCGTTTCACAAGCCGCCTTTGTGATCCTTTTTAGTGTCACGCTTCTGGTGGCAATCTCCACACTCTTTTCCGCTCAAATAGCATCTTTGTTTAAGACACCGTCATTGGGTGATTGGTATTGGTTAATGCCTTTCTTTGTCTTGTTTTCCGGCGCATGGTCGTTGTTGAATTATCTATATACTAGATTCAAACAATTTTCACGTCTCGGTTCTTATATGGTTTCACAAACCGTCACCTCCGCAGGCGCTAAAATTGTCTTAGGAAAGATGGGGTGGACCAACGGGGGGCTCTTGTTGAGTAGTGTCTTCGCACCTTTCCTATCCCTTTGTGTGAATGTGGCGAGGGGATGGAATCCCTATTTGAAAAAGCTTCTTCGGGTGGATGTCCAAGCGTGTCGTTCGGTGGCGAAGGAGTATGCCAATTTCCCGAAATTCTCTTTGCCCCATACGGTTGTGAACTATTTAAGCGGAAATATGCTTTCTTTGCTTTTGACGCCCATTTTCGGATTGGCGCAGATTGGTTTTTGGGGCATGGCGATGACATTGGCTTTCCGCCCCTTGAATATGATCGCCACCTCGCTTTATCAGCCCTTTTATCAAAAGACAGCCGATGCGGTCAACGCTAGGAGGGTGATCACTCCTTTTTTTCGTAGTTTTGTTAGCAAAACGATCATGGTCATCGTGCCTGTTTTCACCCTTTTGTACTTCGCGCTGCCATGGCTTGTGAAGATTATCTTAGGGGAGGAGTGGGGCGAAACCGCTCAGATTATTCGTGTGATGCTCCCATGGTTGGCGGTGATATGCGTGGTGACGACGATTCAATTCATCCCTGACGTTTTTGGCAAACAGAAAATGGTCATGATGATAGAAATCCTCTATCTTATTTTGCGCCTTGCGGCGGTGGCGAGCGCTTATGTGACCCATTCGTTCTTCACGACTATCGTCTTATATTGCGGTGTTAGTTCACTGGTTTTGATCGGACAGGGTATTTGGATGTTCCATTTGGTAAAACAATACGATTCTAAGATATGCGCATAAACCTCATAGGAAATAATTGGCTGAGTGGAGATGGCCTCCATGTCCGCGGATATGGGTTTGATCCGGAGGGGAATCTCTTGCGGGAGGATACTTTGTTGCGCTATTTTAGCGGAATTGCCTCCTCTGAGGATTTCTGCCAACGGTTGAAACGCTTAAATGGCCTCTATGCGGTGATTGTGGAGAGTGATGCGTTTCAAGGATGTTCCATTGACCGCACCCGTATCTATCCGCTCTATTATCGTTGTGGAAATGGTGAAATGTGGGTGAGCGACGATGCTACTTCTTTGTCGTTTAAGGGAGACACCCTTAATGGAAAAGCGGTATCGGCGTATCAGGTGGCTGGCGCTCCTTTCGAAGGCCAAACTTTGGTAAAGGGTATACAGGCGGTTAAGCCAGGATGTCTGGTTGCCTTTGAAGAAAATGTGCCTCATGAAGTTCCTTATTATCGTTTTGAGAAATATTCAGAGGAGATTCATTCCTCAAATTCAAAGGAGTTGGACGATGTCGTACTTTCTGTTTTTGAACGGATGGTCCGCTCTTTGGATGGACGCCAGGTGGTGGTGCCGCTAAGTGGGGGCTATGATTCGAGGTTGATTGTGACGATGCTTAAGCGTCTGAATTACCAACATGTGTTGTGCTATACGATAGGCCGTCCTGGAAATGGGGAATATGAGGTGGCGCGTCAGGTCGCTCGACAGCTGGGCTATCCTTTGGTTTTTGTGGACAACACGGATTCCCGAGTGGCCAATGTGGAGATGCTCCAAACGGAGGATTTTTTACGTTACGCCCGTTTCTTGGGAAATTTGGTGAATTTTGTGTGGTTATATGAGTATCCGGCTATCAATTACCTGCAACGCAACGGATTCCTTGAAAAGGATGCGGTCTTTGTGCCGGGCCATTCGGGGGATTGTATCGCGGGCAGTCATTTGCGAAAGAACTACATTGATGCGGATTCCTCCATGGCTTGGCTATCGAAATCGATCATGGATTTTAGTTTCGAATATGGATATGACAAATGGGTTGAAGATTCTATTTTAAAAGAATTTGAAGCGCTTTCCGAGGCGGGATATCTTCCTTATACGATATTCCAATCCTTTATCATCCGTAATAGACAGACGCATCAGATTATTAATTCCGCCCGAATTTATGAGTACTTTGGCTATGAGGTGCGCTTGCCTTTGTGGGACAATGGATTGGTGGATCTCTTTTTGTCATTGCCATTCGATCAATTGCGGGATTGTAGCTTGTACAATGACTATGTTTGTTCTTTATTTGAACCATATAAGGTGGACATTAGGAAGAAGGATGTGTCGTTGCCTCCTTTGTGGAAAGTCCGTTTAAAGGCCTACGTGAAACGCTTGTTGCCGAAGCGAATCATTCATCGCTTTATTCATATAGACGATATCGTATGTGAACAAGAACTCTCCACTACTCTCTTGAATGAGTTGGTGGAGAAGGGGGTATATGCCTCTTTCGATGATTTTACCTCCGTGAATGAAATTATCAAGGATTGGTATTTGATGAAAGTAAAGGAGTGGTTACAATCCGCTCCAATCAATAGCTAAAATTATGGTGAAGGAAATTATGCATGATCCTTTGTTTTTGGCCCAGAAATCGGTGCCTGCGACAGAGGAGGACAAAGAGGTGGTTCAAGATCTTTTGGATACTTTGCGTGCCCATTTGGATGGCTGCGTCGGTATGGCGGCCAATATGATTGGTGTCCTGAAAAATATTATTGTAATCTGTGATGGTAACAAGCAAGTGGTTTTGGTGAATCCGAAGATTACGATGAAGCTTCGTCCTTATCCTGCGGAGGAGGGATGCCTCTCCTTGCCAGGCATCAAGAAGACCATTCGGTATGAGGAGATTATCGTGGAATACCAGGATGCTGATTTTAAACCTAAAAAGAAAAAATATACAGGATGGACGGCCCAGATTATCCAGCATGAGGTGGATCACTGCAATGGAATTCTGATCTAATTAATTATGTGCGTATATACGAAAAGCGAGGCCCCATTCATAGGGAGGATCCTCGCTTTTTTATTCATGTCGGGTTCTTATTCGCCCTTCTCATTCAATCGGATACCATCCTCTCCGATGGTGATGGTGCGTTGCTTGTATAGCGTTCCAAGTGTTTTCTTGAAGGCCTTCTTGCTGCAACCGAAGGTATTGTAGATGATGTCTGAGTCTGTTTTGTCGTTCATAGGAAGGTAACCTCCTCTGCGTTTCAGCTCCTCGATGATCTGTTCACTGATACTATCCACCACCTTGAATCCTTGTGGTTGTAGGGCGATGTCAATCTTGCCATCCTCACGAACCGCCTTTACATAGGCTTTGGTACGCATGGCGAAATCGATGTGCTCAAAGATTTCGTTGTGGTAGATGAGTCCCCAGTAGGCGTCATCCACGATGACCTTATAGCCAAGTGCAGTCTCCTTCACAACAAGGATCTCCACCTCATCGTTCATACTATAGGTGGGCTTGTCAAGATCCAAGAAATCATCCACGTGCATGCTGGCGATGACCTGCTCAGTCTTGTGGTCGTAGAAGACATGCACTAGATAGGTGTCTCCTAAGTTGATTTTGCTGGTTTGTTCCTTGGAAGGAAGGAAGAGTTTCCGCTTTAATCCCCAATCGAGTAGGGCACCTGCGGATGATACTTGCGTCACCGAAAGGAACTCGAATTCGCCAGCGATGGCGTAGGGGAGTTTGGCGGAACCGATTGTCCTGCGCTCCGCATCCTTGTAAACGAATATTTTCACCTCGTCGCCCACGGCAGGTTCCTCTTTGAAATCCTCCGTAGGCACCTTGATCGCCTCTCCGTCATCCGCGATGACAGTTACCATGTTCGGACCGATATTCTCTACGGTCAGTTTGTTTATTTTTCCTATTTCAACCATAATTATTCTTCTGTTTTTACGCTGCCGGTGGCAGATGCCTTGGTGATGAGCGCATCACCGTTCTTCTCCGCATTTTGAACGAGTTTGTCTCCTGCGGCAGTCGCGTCGGCTTTCATCTTGGCTGCTTGTTCTTGCATCTTCTTCACGCTTGCTTCGCCTGTCTTCTGGGCAGCCTTCTTGGCTAATGGATTGGCCGCTTTTTCCTCCATCTTCTTGGCGTTGTTTTGCGCCTCTTCCACCAGTTTGTTACCTGCCTTTTCCGCATCAGCGATCAACTTTTCGCGTTGCTTTTGCGCGTCAGCGACCATCTTCTCCTTTTGCTCCTTAGCGACGGCGATTGCCTTCTCCTTCGCCTTGTCAACCACCTCTGTCACCTTTTCAGTCACCTTCTCCTTGATGGCCTCGACAGTTGAACCTGCTCCTACGGTAATCTTAGGAGCGGAGAATGTTCCACCGATCTTCACGTCGAATGCCACAGGAATCTTGTCTGTGATGTTCTTCAATGAGACAATAGAGATATAGTCCAATGTTTGGTCCAAACCGGATGATCCGGATACTTTGAGTAGGGCTGTTTGGATAGCGGTCTCGAATGGGTCGATTTCCAAACGTCCATCCTTGATGACGAATTGGATGGTGATGTCCTTGACTTTTGGATTCTTCAAAGGATCGAACTTGACTTTCTCCGCGATGATGCCCAATGCCTTTACCTCTTTCAATCCAACCTCCTTAGAAGTGAATTTACCCTTTCCGTTGACGGTGGATAGGTTCGGAGTCATGGCGTGGTCTAATTTTGAATCGAACTTCAAGGCCATGGAGAATGAGCCGTCGGCATCGGATAACATTGGGGCTATCTTTTTAGCGGTGGTTACCTTGGTGAACACCTCGGCGATCTTCATGCTCTTGACATCCAAGGCCAAATCCACTTTAGGCGCAAGTGTGTCTTGTACATTGTAATCTCCGCTTACGGCGAATGATCCGCCCATGGTGTTACCTGCTAAATTGTGGATTTTCGCGCATTTATCCTTGAGGGACAAACTTCCTTTCAACCCCTCTATCTCAATGCCTTCGTAAAGTAACTTCGCAATGTTTGTGCTCAAGGCGAACTCGATGTTCTGAGGAATGTCGATAATGGATGAAGCCGTGCTGTTGGCATCTGCCGTTTCGGCTGGTTCGCTGCTTTCTCCGATTAACTCGGAAACATTCAATTGGTTTGAATTAACGGTCAAACTACCCTTGATGGTCTCTCCTCTAACCACGTATTGTAGGAAGTTTTGCAATTTGCCCGCTAAAGACAAATCGCTCTTGCCCAATGTGAGGTTGGCGGCCATGTTCACGTTTTGGGAGGTGAAGTCCAAATCCGCGTTGTTCATGTTCACGTCGTAGGCGAGGTCCTTCATCTTCAAAAGGAAGTTCTTGAGGTTGAGGGATCCAAGGATGGAAAATCTGTCATATTGCTCCTTGTCGACGTATGACATCTTTCCGTTTGCCTTCAAGGCTGCGGTTAAGTTACCATTGATGTTCATGTCCTTCAATTTCACCACTTGTGATACTTTGCCGAAATCGATGGTTCCGTTGGCGGAGAACTTGAAGTCAGGATCTGAAACCGGTGTTCTCATGGCAAGGGTCACATCAAAAGGATTGCCAGCCATTCTTAATCCAAGTTTCTCCACATTGATAATCGTGGAATCTGCCACGTCTCCTGGGTTGGTTACGTTGGCGATGATGTTGATGTTGTCCACTGAACTTGGCAAGTCAGGATATTTGAACATCGCGTTCTTCACCTTTAAGTCCGCATTGATAGCTGGGAGCTTCTCACCCTCCATGCGTCCCTTGGCTGTTGCGGAAAGGGCAACCTCACCATCGGTTTTGATGGATGCGAAGTCTTCCTTGTAGATGGCGGGAATGAGGGATAGGATATGCTTGAATTGCAAGTCAGGCGTGTTGATCGCCAAATCCATGTCGATGGCGGTGGTGTCGATTAATTGGACAAATCCTGAGAAATTCGCCACGATTTCATTCAAGGAGATGGTGTTTTCTCCAAAGGTGTATTTGTCGTTCGCCAAGTCCGCTGTAAGTTTGATGTCCGCCTGGGTTTTAGCCTTGTTGAGATAAGGAATGTTGCCCATGGAGAAGGAGGTGGAATCGGCGCTCAGTTTCATTTGGATATCTGACACGCTTTCGCTGACATTGCCGGAGAAGTCCAAACCAACCTTTTCGAGAAGGGCTGTCATGGCTGACTTATCATCCGCATAACTTACTTTGTCGAATGCTAAATTGAATTTTTTGATGTTGGCGATGGCCTCTTTGTCTAATGCGAGGTCTCCGACAAGGTTGAGGTTGAGGTGATCCAATGCGGCGGACATACTATCTTTTTTGTCATCGTATGTGGCGCATAGGTTCTCGATGTATAGTTTATCCAAAGCGAGTTGCAACGCTCCGCTGGCGGTGGTGTCCTCTTCTGCGGTTTCAGTGGAGTCGCTCTTCATGATGTCCCAGTTCGCCTTGCCTGATTCGTTAACTTGGGCATGAAGGGTAGGATTGATGATTTCAATGGAATTGATGACGTATGCATCCTTGAAAAGACTGGATAGGTCGATGACTGCTTTTATCTTTCCGATATCCGCAAGTGTATCGCCTTGGAAATCCTCTTTGCCGACCACGCCGAAATTCTCGATGCTGACCGATGCGTTCGGAAAATTAGAGAAGAAGTTCATGGAAATGTCTCCCATGTACATCTCTGCGTTTAACATGTCGTTCACTTCACTGATGACTGCTTCCTTCACTTTGTCTTTGAATAGGAAGGGGAGCACTGCTAGAAGGACAATGATCACTAAAAGGGAGATTCCTCCAATCTTTAATGCGCGTTTCATATTAGTTTGTTGTTAATAGTATTTCCTTATAATAATTGTGGCGGCAAAGTTATATCTTTTTTTTATATAAGGTATTGCGGATGGTAGATTGTAGTGTGAAATAAAATTAAAATGGTGGAATTGTTGAAAATTTTCGTGGCTACTTTTTCGATATTTTCACGGATGAGAAAATATTTTTTATTAATTTTGCGTTTTGTGTTGGGGAGTGTATTCTCCAACGCCCCAGAGTTCGTATTTTTTATTGTTCAATTTATATAA
This sequence comes from Paludibacteraceae bacterium, assembly GCA_024401515.1. GTDB lineage: Bacteria > Bacteroidota > Bacteroidia > Bacteroidales > Paludibacteraceae > UBA1181. Next base: position 54,836 of record JAKSKY010000002.1, read on the forward strand.
TTATGGCTAAAGAAAAGAAATTCATCACTTGTGATGGTAACCAAGCCGCTGCTCATATTTCATATATGTTTAGCGAGTGCGCTTGTATCTACCCAATCACACCTTCGTCTACAATGGCGGAGTATGTAGACGAGTGGGCTGCTCAAGGTCGCAAGAACATCTTCGGCGAGACAGTTTCAGTTACAGAAATGCAATCAGAGGCAGGTGCTGCTGGTGCAGTACACGGAGCTATCCAAGCTGGTGCCTTGACATCAACATACACAGCTTCTCAAGGTTTGTTGTTGATGATCCCTAACATGTACAAGATCGCTGCTGAGAAGATGCCAGCTGTATTCCATGTTTCAGCTCGTACAATCGCTTCTCACACACTTTGTATCTTCGGTGACCACCAAGACGTTTACGCTTGTCGTCAAACCGGTTTCGCTATGTTGGCTGAGGGTTCAGTTCAAGAGGTGATGGATTTGGCAGGTGTCGCTCACTTGTCAACTATCAAGTCTCAAGTTCCATTCTTGAACTTCTTCGATGGTTTCCGTACTTCTCACGAGATCCAAAAGATCGAGATGTTGGAGAACGATGACTTGGCTCCACTTATCGACCAAGAGAAGTTGGCTGAGTTCCGTAAGCGCGCGCTTTCTCCACTCCACCCGGTAATGCGTGGTATGGCAGAGAACCCTGATACATTCTTTACTCACCGTGAGTCTTGCAACACAATGTACAACAATGTACCTGCCATCGTAGAGAACTACATGAAGGAGATCTCTAAGATCACCGGCCGTGAGTACAATTTGTTCGACTACTATGGAGCAAAGGATGCTGAGTACGTGATCGTCGCTATGGGTTCAGTTACAGAGTGTATCCGTGAGACCATCGACTACTTGACTAAGCAAGGCAAGAAGGTCGGTTTGGTTGCTGTTCACTTGTTCCGTCCATTCTCAACTAAGCACTTGTTGGCTGCAGTTCCTTCAACTTGTAAGGTTCTTACCGTTTTGGATAGAACTAAGGAGCCAGGTGCAAACGGAGATCCATTGTATCTTGATGTATGCGAGTCTTACAACGGTGTTAAGACTGCTCCTAAGATCATCGCTGGTCGTTACGGTTTGGGTTCAAACGATACTACTCCAGCTCAAATGATCGCTGTATACGAGAACATGGCTATGAACGAGCCTAAGCACCACTTCACTGTTGGTATCGTTGATGACGTTACCTTCACTTCACTTCCTAAGAAGGAGGAGATCGCAGTTTCTGGTGAGGGAATGTTCGAGGCTAAGTTCTTCGGTTTGGGTGCTGATGGTACCGTAGGTGCTAACAAGAACTCAATCAAGATCATCGGTGATAACACTAACAAGTATTGCCAAGCATACTTCTCTTACGACTCTAAGAAGTCTGGAGGTTTCACTTGCTCTCACTTGCGTTTCGGTGACAACCAAATCCGTTCAACTTATTTGGTAACTACTCCTAACTTCGTAGCATGCCACGTTCAAGCTTACTTGAAGA
>JAKSKY010000020.1 GCA_024401515.1 Paludibacteraceae bacterium
TGGTTTCAGCCACTCACCCATCTCACCAAACCCCTTTCGGTTTTGCAGTGCAAATTTAGTATTAAAATATGAACCGTGCAAGACGATTCACCATTTTTTTTGAAAAAATCATCCAAAAATTTCTTGGATAATCTTCGTGGTCGCGCCACGGTTCTCATTAACGTAAGCGGCCGCAGCTTCAGAGGCATTCTTCAACGACTCGGAGTTTTCCATTAACAATTTATCCATCAATGGATTATACTCGTCCGCATTGTGAACTGGGAACGCCGCGCCACGATTTACCATATCAACAGCCTCTTGGAAGCGTCCATAATTAGGACCAAATAGGATAGGCATACCATAGACAGCCGCCTCCAACGTATTGTGAATACCAACACCGAATCCACCACCAATATAGGCAACCTCTCCATATTTATAAATAGAAGAGAGCAATCCGAAGCAATCGATGATCAAGCAATCCGCTTGAGCCGCCTCCTCCTCATTGGTTTTGGTATAAAAAGCGTATGGACGTTTCAATTTCGAAACAATACTATCCAAATGGCCCTGGTGGATCTCATGAGGGGCCAAAATCATCTTCACGCCAGGATGTTCATTGAAGTAGGCGCAGATAATATCCTCATCTTTGGGCCATGAACTTCCCGCCACAATCACCTTAAATCCTTGTTTGAAAGAGGAAACTATCGGCAATTCCTTGGATTTAGCCGCGATGTCAGCTACCCTATCAAATCGGGTATCACCTGTCAAAGAGGCATTTGTCACCCCGACAGAGGCCAACAAATCCAAAGACTTTTGATTCTGAACAAAGAGATGGTTAAAGCAATGAAGCACCTTACGGTACCATCCGCCATACCATTTGAAGAAGGCTTGTTCCTCACGGAAAATCGCGGAGACAATATAGGTTGGTATATTACGTTTCTTCAAGCCGGAAATATAATTCATCCAAAACTCGTACTTAATAAAAATAGCGCAAGCCGGATTTACCGTATCCAAGAAACGTTTCGCTCCCCACGAGGTATCAATCGGAAGATAGCAGACAATATCGGCACCATCGTAATTTTTTCTCACCTCATAACCCGAAGGCGAGAAGAAAGTAAGAATAATCTTATATTCAGGCTTAATCTTTTTGATTTGTTCAATCACAGGTCTACCCTGCTCAAATTCGCCCAATGAAGCGGCATGGACCCAAACATACTTGCTGTTCGCGTCTATCCTCTCCGATATGTATTCGATAACACCTTTTCTACCCCCAATGAATTTTGCGGCCTTATCGTTCCAGAAAGAAGCCACCCATACACCGAAGTGGTATATGAGTAGCCCTAAATCATAAAATAATTTCATTCTATTATTTAATTACTTCCAAAGCTCTATTGACACGCGCGATCGTCTCCTCCTTACCCAAAATATCAATGATATTGAAGATATGAGGTCCCTTAGCAGCGCCTACCAATGTGATACGGAATGAGTTCATCACGGTTCCCAAATTGTAACCCTTTGACGCTACCCAATCCAAAACGAGCTGTTCGTTTTCAGTCACTTTAGAGAAATCCTCGATTCCCTTCAAGACCTCCACCAACTCACGCAAGCATTGCGGACTCTCCTCTTTCCATCTCTTCTTCAAAGATTTCTCGTCATATTCTGTTGGCGCCTCAAAGAAGAAGCTGGTCTGATCCCACAACTCCTTAGGGAAAGAGATTCTCTCCTTTACCAAAGAGACGATGTAAGCCAATTTGTCAAATGGACAATTAATATTCTTCTCCTTCAAAGTAGGTTCGAACATGCGAGCCACCTCCTCGTTGGATTTTTGGAGCAAATACTCATGGTTGAACCACATACCCTTCTCATAATTGAAACGGGCACCAGACTTACTGATACGATCGATTGAGAATAGATCGATCAACTCCTGCATGGTCATCATCTCCTTGTCGTTTCCAGGATTCCATCCCAACAAAGCCAAGAAGTTGACAACAGCCTCAGGCAAATAGCCAGACTCACGGTATCCAGAAGAGATATCTCCACTCTTAGGATCCTTCCATTGCAATGGGAAGACAGGGAAGCCCAACTTGTCACCATCACGCTTGCTCAACTTACCGTTACCTTCTGGCTTCAACAACAAAGGCAAGTGGGCAAAGCGAGGCATCGTATCCTCCCAACCCAAATAACGGTACAACAAAACGTGCAATGGCGCGGATGGCAACCACTCCTCACCACGGATCACATGGGTAATCTCCATCAAATGGTCATCCACAATATTCGCCAAGTGATAGGTAGGCAATTCATCTGCGGCCTTGTACAAAACCTTATCATCCAAAATGTTGGAATTGATCACCACCTTACCTCTTACCATGTCGTCCACCTCGATGTCCTCATCAGGCTCCACCTTGATACGAACCACATATTTTTCACCAGCCGCAATTCTACGGTTCACCTCCTCTTCGCTCAATGTCAAAGAGTTGACACCTGTCATACGAGTGTGGGAATCATATTGGAAATTAGCGATCTCATTACGTTTAGCCTCCAACTCCTCAGGTGTATCGAAAGCATAATAGGCGTGACCGCTCTCGATCAATTGCTTCACATAAATCTTATAGATGTCACGACGCTCGCTTTGACGGTAAGGGCCATTAGGACCTCCCACACCGACACCCTCGTCAAAAGTGATGCCCAACCACTTGAACGACTCGATAATGTAGTCTTCCGCACCTGGAACGAAACGTTGCGAATCGGTATCCTCAATTCTCAACAACAAATCACCACCGTTCTTCTTTGCGAACAAGTAATTATACAAACAGGTTCTTACACCACCAATGTGCAAAGGGCCTGTCGGACTTGGTGCGAAACGCACGCGAACTTTTCTATCTGCCATATCTTTCATATTCAAATTTCAGAGGGCAAATTTACAAAATAGTAAAAGATATTTGGCCATATATCTTCGAAAATATATAATTTTGAGGAATTAAACAGATATGATATGATTGACTACAGCCAAATTCCTTCTCCATCCTATGTGTTGGACGAAGTTAGACTTAGAAAAAACCTCGAATTAATCCGCTCCGTCAAAGAGCGTTCAGGAGCCGACATCATACTCGCTTTCAAAGCATTCGCTTTATGGAAAGCCTTCCCTATCATCAAGGAATATATCCAATATTCCACCGCCAGCTCCCTCTCCGAGGCAAGATTGGCTTATGAGGAGATGGGCAACCTTGCCCACACCTACTCACCCGCCTACACGGATGAGGAGTTCCCTGAAATCGCCTCGTTAAGTAGTCATATCACCTTCAACTCCATCCAGCAATACGAGAGAAGAAGAGCTCAAATCGAGGCAATGGATCGCCACATCTCTTGCGGTCTTCGGGTCAATCCAGAGTATTCAGAGGTGGAGACTGAAATCTACAACCCATGCGCACCAGGCTCCCGTCTGGGTATCACCATCGATAAATTCGGAGAGGAACTTCCTCAAGGAATCGAAGGATTCCACTGCCATGCACTTTGTGAATCCTCTTCCTACGACTTCGAAAAATTACTAAATGCGTTCGAAGGAAAATTCGCTAAATTCTTACCCAAACTCAAATGGGTCAATTTCGGTGGGGGACATTTGATGACACGCAAAGACTACGACGTGGAACACCTCATTAAAACCATCCAAGAATTCCGGGGCAGATATCCTTGGCTAAAGGTTATCCTCGAGCCAGGAAGCGCATTCGCATGGCAAACCGGAGAGTTGGTCGCAAGCGTCGTGGATATTGTGGAGAACCATGGCATTAAAACCGCCATCCTAAATGTCTCATTCGCCTGCCACATGCCAGACTGTCTGGAGATGCCTTACAAGCCAGCTATTCTCGGCGCCACCGACGAAGTGGAGGGCAAACCCACTTACCGAATGGGAGGCAACAGCTGTCTCTCAGGCGATTACGTCGGCAGTTGGTCATTCGACCACGAATTGCAGGTGGGCGAACAAATCGTGTTCATGGATATGATCCATTACACAACGGTCAAGACCACCATGTTCAACGGAGTCTCCCACCCTTCGCTCTATATATGGACTAAAGAGAACCAACCCGTTCTTTTGAGGAAGTTTGGTTACGAGGATTACAAAAACAGAATGGCTTAATTTTCAATAGATTAAGAAAAAAAATTCATTTTACGCAAAAAAAAGTTGCCCAAACACTTGCAGAGTACGAGAAAAGCAGTACCTTTGCATCGCAATCGCAAAGATAACGAAGGTTATCAACATAGCGTAAGGCACTTGCGAAAATAGCTCAGTTGGTAGAGCACAACCTTGCCCCGATAAAATCGGAAATGGTTTTCAACCTTGGCAAGACGATGCGAAACACGAGTGAAGATAGCAACAAAATAAAATTTGCGAAAATAGCTCAGTTGGTAGAGCACAACCTTGCCAAGGTTGGGGTCGCGGGTTCGAGTCCCGTTTTTCGCTCAACTCTCGGACAGAATCTCACGATTCTGTTTCTTTTTTAAGCCCAGGTGGTGGAATTGGTAGACACGCTACTTTGAGGGGGTAGTGCCGGTTTCGGCGTGTGAGTTCGAATCTCATCTTGGGCACTCCAGAAAAACAGCTCTTACAAATATCCTTTCAGTTTGTTTGAAAATCCAAAGCATATATTACGAATCAAATAGTGTGTTTTAACAAATAGTGTAATTAAAATTGGGGATTTTATGAATTTCAAAATTTCAGCTAAATCATTTCTTTTCTTAGCATTAGCAAGCACATTGCTTTTTTCATGCAAAAAAGAGGATGATGATTTTCTAGAGGGAGACCCTACACAAATCGAGGATCCAGATCACAACGCATTGACAGGACAGTACGGTATTAACGCACTCTTCCCTAAGGAGGGTTGGACCAACAGTTACTTGGACACTTTCCCTGAAATCATGCATAGTTACTACGACAAATACAGAAGCAACGCTGTATTTGCGGCAAGGAAAGAGGATAAAATCGGCGATTTAGGTTTCGATTCTGAGATGTATCTCATGAGATTCTATATGCCAGCCAACAGCGCAAGCGAAGCGAAAGAGATTGCCAAAGACTATAAAAGTTATCTATACGACGCATTCCCTTACTACCAAAACGTCTCTAATATCGAGGAGACAAAAATCGGTAGAGATAATTACGAGGCCAGCTATTTCGAGGCTCAAAGGACACCAGAATATGGCGAAGCCATCGAACATGTCTATATTATTTACAACAACAAGACCCTTTATGGCGTAAACGTCTTGTTGGCCAAGGATAAAGAGGAGGCTCTTGATGAATTCCTCGACATCCTAAAGACATTGAAGCTAGACTAAGACTCCCCTACTTATACAGAACGGCATTGTGGCTTTCCGCAATGCCGTTTTCTTTTGTACGAAGCGGTCATGTCTACATTGAAAAAGTTAAAAAATGCTTAAAAATGCATATTCTAAAATCGACTCATTATCTTTGCGGCACAATTAAAAGCAGAAAGTACAATAGAGATGAAAAAATTAGCAATTTCACTTATCATGCTTTGCGCATGGATCCTCCCTACCCTAGCGCAACAATTCGCGGGGGACAAAATCATTGGCGAGTATTGGGTAACACATGACGACGAGAAATCCAAAGTACGTTTTACCAAGATTGGACCAAACGCCTACAGGGCACAAGTGATTTGGCTAAATAAGGAGAAGGACGAGAAAGGCAATATCAGAAGAGACCCTAAAAATCCGGACCCATCAAAGAGAAACACGCCTGCCAGCAATATCGTGCTGATTGACAAGATCTCTTACGAAGATGGTGAATGGGCAGGAGGAGACATCTACGATCCAACCAGAGGAAAATATTTCACCGTATGCGCATGGTTCAAAGATGACAAAACACTCTGCGTCAAAGGTTCGTGGGGGCCATTCAGCCAAAAGATTTACTGGCCAAAGATTAAATAACAACAGATTGACAACAAAACAAAAAGGGAGGTTCCGCTTGGTTCCTCCCTTTTTTCATATCTAACGCCTTACAATCATGTCATCCCAGAGCCATCATCACAACAATGCATGCAGGGACGAAAGGCTATATAGCCAACGAGAGCACGCCCCATTTTCTAACTTTAGGTCGCTTCACAAACCTTGTCATAATCCAATACACGATCCAGTAATAAATATCATAAAGAACTGAAAAGAATAGAATAAGCGCAGCAAGCATGCCACCCTGCTCTGGATCGGTAAAATACATTGTCACCAACAACGCAAATACTAAACCATTATACATTGCAACAACCGCCTTTACCATTGAGAGAAAACAAAAAAAATGGGAGGCAAGCCATTCGCTAACCTCCCACTAATTTATAAACTAATAATCTTAGTCATTCTTCTTCACGCACAACGCCTCATTCAAGGCACAGATGGCAGCACCATAATCCTCACGCTTCAAGACGAATTGCATATTCACCTGACGCAAAGATTGAGCGAAGCACTCGATGTTGATGTTGTTGTCATACAACGCCTTCGCCGCACGGCACAAGAATCCAGGATGCGCAATGTTGGTACCCATACAACATACCAAAGAGACCTCCTTGACAGTCACTTGGTAGAAGTGACGGTTCAACTCATCGATCAACGGCTTGGATGCTGGTTTGTCCCAAATCACCATTGTAATGCTGTTGGCATTGGTTGACTTCAAAATATAACTGATGTTATACTTCTCAAAGACTTGCATGATACGAAGGTCGAAACCAACCTCACCCACCATCATAGGGTCATGGATCTCAACCGCAAGCACCTTGTCGGTACCTGAAACAATCTCAATGCGGGATTGTTGAGCGACATAATCCTTGGAAATAAGGGTTCCAGGATGCTCTGGCTCGAATGTATTCTTGATACGGATGTTGATTCCAGCCATCTCCAACGGCTTAGAAGCCTTAGGGTGGATAGCCTCCATACCGACATCTGCCAATTGGTCAGCCACCATGAAGTTGGTCATGCCGACAGGAATAGACTTGTCTTTACCGACCAACTTAGGGTCTGCGGATGACAAGTGGAACTCCTTGTGGATAACAGCCTCGTCAGCCTTCACCTCTACAGCGATCTTAGAGAATGTCACCTCAGAGTATCCACGGTCGAAGGCACGCATAATACCCTCTGTACCCTTGGTGTAACCTGTAGCCACACAAAGTGTTCTGGAGAAATCGATACCCTTGAATGCCTTGTGGATGCGCTCATCGATGGTCAACGCCTCCGAATCGTCGAATCCGCAAAGATCGATGAATGTAGCGTCGATGCCATGGTTTCTGATAATATTCACAGAGTTGAAAGCGGAGTGAGCCTCTCCGATTGAGGAAAGGATCTCACGAGCGGCCAAGAACAAATCACGCTTGTTCACATAACCGGAAGCGACAACACTGTGCATAGCGGCCAAATAAGCTTTAGCCTTCTCGATTCTATCTTTAATGAAGGCGTCGGCCACCTTTTGATCCAACTTGATCTCCTCGTACTTGCGGTTCAAGGCGATCAACTTCTCACAAAGTTCATCCAAAGCCTCGTTATAGTTCTCATCATTCAAGAACTTCACATAAATACCTGGCTCGCCTGTTTTCTTGTGCTCCAACAACCAGTTAGTCACATTGTTATAGGCTGAAACCACGAAAATGCGGTTATACAAATCCGCGCCCGATCTCTTACCTTTGATAATGTTGTTCAAGACATCCTTGAACTCGGACATGGAGGTACCTCCAATTTTCTCTACCGTTAACATATAATTGTTCTTATTAAATTCTTGCGCAAATATAACGAATTATCGGCAGATTCCCCTACCCCTTCGCATTTTTTCAATTGTGGAAAACTTTCTTCTTGCACCGAAACACAAGCCAAAAACTATCTATTTGACATAAAAAACAATCAATAGTAGGTCAAAAAGATATAAAACGACAAAAAACGCCCTATTTTCACATACGTAAACTTTCAAATTGTCAAAAAAAGAGGAAAAAAACGCCTCGAATTATTTGTCCAAATCAAATAACTTTTCCAATTTTGCGTCTTGAAAATTAACAATAGGAAGAACCAGGTAATTCTAGTGTGATGAAGACAATGTTCAAATTCGCAAAACGTTTGAGCGGCAAATCAGTGAAAGCTGTCATTTGCGGATTGTCACACATATACCAATAATAAAAGGACTATACCCCAACAAGGTATAGTTTTTTTTTGCTAGGAAAATACAATAACAATAATAATAATTTAAACAATGAGTACAGGTGTTAATTTTATCGTCGTATTGGTGACAGCCCTCATCATGGTGGGAGCCGCACTGATTATTGGCTGGCTTTTAGCGCCAAAATCAACCAATGCGCAAAAGGGAGAGCCTTACGAATGCGGTATTCCGACGAGGGGAACCTCTTGGATGCAATTCAAGACCGGCTACTATCTCTTCGCCATCTTGTTTCTTATGTTCGACGTGGAGACAGTCCTATTGTTTCCTTGGGCGGCTTCGTACACCCAATTTGTCGAGCAATACGGAGTAATGGCGTTGGTTAGCGTATTGTTCTTCCTCTTCGTTCTCGTTCTCGGTTTAGCTTATGCATGGAAGAAAGGAGCATTGGAATGGAAGTAAAGAATATCAAAATAAAAAACATGAAGACGGAGGACTTCAACGACAATGAATACTTGGAACAGTATGTTGAAGAACTTCGCGCAGGTGGTGTTAATGTGGTAGTTGGCGTTTTGGACGACATCATCAATTGGGGTCGTTCCAATTCCGTATGGCCATTGACCTTCGCCACCAGTTGTTGTGGTATCGAGTTCATGTGCGTCGGTGCGGCAAGAACAGACTTCGCCCGTTTCGGATGGGAGGTTACCCGTAACTCACCTCGTCAAGCGGACGTCATCTTCGTCGCAGGTACCATCGTCCACAAAATGGCGCCAGTCTTGAAGCGTCTTTACGACCAAATGGCTGAGCCTAAGTATGTGATCGCTGTCGGTGGTTGCGCCATCAGCGGTGGTCCATTCAAGGACACATACCACGTGGTGAACGGTGTGAACGAGATCATCCCAGTGGACGTTTACGTTCCAGGATGTCCGCCAAGACCAGATGCCATGCTTTATGGTATGATGCAATTGCAGAGAAAGATCAAGTTGGAGAACTTCTTCAAGCTAGGCGACAAGAAGAATGCCAACAAGAAAGAAGATAATAACACAGCAGAAAACGAGTAGGCCATGAAGAAAATACAAGACATTATCTCATCCGTTGATTCTTCCCTCAAAGTGGAGGAGCAACAATACCCTACCATCTGCGTAGCGCCTGATAAACTAAGAAAATTAGCCGAGAAGCTCAAAGAGAACGGATACGACGTTCTCATGAACTTGACCGGTATGGATTATCAAGATTGCTTCGGCGTCATCTATCACCTCGCCTCTACCCAAGACAAAAAGGCGATGGTAGTTGTCAAGGTGAATACAGAAAACCGCGAATCATTGACCATTCCAACTGTAAGCGACATTTGGGAGTCCGCTAATCTATACGAGCGTGAGGCTTATGATTTCTTCGGTATCCAATTCATCAACCACCCAGACCTTCGTCGTCTATTCTTGCGTCAAGACTGGAACGGTTACCCATTCCGCAAGGATTACGATGCGGATCCTAAGTTGAACCCAGTTCCACTTGTTAATCAAACCGTAGATGCGATGGAAGATGTTCCAACGCTACGTATCGACAAGGATGGAAAGATCATCACAAGCCACAAGCCATTGTTCGACAAGAACGAGTATGTGGTGAACATTGGTCCGCAACACCCTGCTACCCACGGTGTGCTTCACTTGAGAGTATCATTGGATGGTGAGATCATCAACAAGGTTGACCCTAACTTCGGTTATATCCACCGTGGAATCGAGAAGATGTGCGAAAGCAAGACTTATCCACAAATTCTCCAATTGACAGAGCGTTTGGATTACTTGTCAGGAACCATCAACAGACACGCCTTCTGCCTTTGCGTGGAGAAAGCGCTAGGCATTGAAGTTCCAAAGAGAGCGCAAGCTGTCCGTGTCATCTTCGACGAGTTGACCCGTATCGCTTCCCACTTGTTGGGTTGGGGATGTATGTGTATGGATATGGGTTCCATCACTGCCTTCATCTACGGTATGCGTGACCGTGAAAAGATCATGGACATCTTCGAGGAGACTGGTGGTGGCCGCTTGATGGTTGGTTACAACGTAATCGGAGGTTTGGCTAACGAGGTTAGTCCAAAGTTCGTGGATCAAGTGAAAGCGTTCATTCCTCATATGAGAAAGATGATAAAAGAGTACCACACCCTATTCACCAACAACCCTATCGCAAAGGGTCGTATGGAGAACATCGGATTCCTAACCAAGGAGACCGCCGCTTCTCTAGGTGTTACAGGTCCTACAGGTAGAGCATCCGGTTGGTCATGTGACGTTCGTAAGATCGAGCCATACGCCGGATACGACCAAATTGACTTCGAGGAGGTACTTCGCACAGAGGGTGGAACCTTCGATCGTTATCTTATCCGTTTGGATGAGATCGAGCAATCACTCCGCATCATCGAACAATTAATCAACAACTTGCCAGAGGATGGTTACAAAGCGGAGAAAGTTCCGGCCATCATCAAGTTGCCTGAGGGAGAGTACTATCAAAGAGTGGAGAATGCAAGAGGAGAATTCGGTGTCTATATCAACAGTAAGGGAGACAAGAGTCCTTACCGCGTGAAGTTCCGTTCACCTTGTATGACCCTTATTTCAGCATTGGATCCATTGTGTAGAAATGAGAAGATCGCCGACCTTATCATGATCGGAGCCTCTTTGGACTACGTAATTCCATGTGCGGATAGATAATTCTTTTAATGGATAAAAATAAAAAGGAAAGAATATGATAACCTTTGGAGAAATAATTAACAATGTACATACAGCACTGACAGGAGCCCTTCCTGAGTGGTTGGCCGCTACGATTGAATACATCATCATCGGAGCCGGTCTATTGGGTCTCTATTGTGTGTTAGCATTGATACTCATTCTTTTGGAACGTAAAATCTGCGCACGCTTCCAATGTCGTATCGGTCCTAATCGAGTTGGACCTTTCGGAATTTTTCAGAGTGTCGCCGATATGATCAAAATCTTGTTGAAGGAGATCATCACCATCAATAACGTCGACAACATCCTCTTCAAAACAGCATTGTTCCTTGCCATCGCAGGTTCATTCTGTACCTTTGGAGCGCTTCAATTCGGAGACGGACTTGCATGTGTCGATTTCAACGTAGGTGTCTTCTACATTTTGGCGATTTCGTCATTGGGTGTTGTAGGTATCCTATTGGCAGGATGGTCTAGTAACAACAAGTACACCTTGATCGGTGCGATGCGTAGTGGCGCGCAATTGATCAGCTACGAATTATCCGCTGGCATCTCCATCATGACAATGGTGCTTCTTGCCGGTTCATTGAACATCTCGGAAATCATCGCCGGACAAGAGAAAGCTTGGTTCATTTTCCAAGCGCCTATTCCTGCATTGATCGCCTTCGTCATCTATTTGATCGCAGGACACGCCGAGACCAACCGTGGCCCATTCGACTTGCCTGAGGCGGAGTCAGAGTTGACCGCTGGTTACCACACCGAGTATTCAGGTATCCAATTCGGATTCTTCTACTTGGCGGAATACTTGAACATGTTCATCATCGCTGGTGTCGCGGCTACCGTATTCTTAGGCGGATGGCAACCTCTCCAAATCAATGCGGAGTGGGCAACCGGAATCAACGAGATTTTGGCATACATTCCAACATGGCTTTGGTTCATGGGTAAGACCTTCGCGCTAGTATTGCTTAGCTTGTGGGTTAGATGGTCATTCCCTCGTTTGAGAATCGACCAACTCTTGAAATTGGAGTGGAAGGTTTTGATGCCAATTAGTTTGGTGAACTTGCTATTGATGGCAGGTTGGATTTTAATATTCTAAAGGGAAACGACAATGTTACAATATTTCAAAGATTTATTTTCCGGCATATGGAACCTCTTGCAGGGTATGCGTATCACGATGATAAACTTCATCAGGAAGCCTATCACCGAGCAATATCCTGAAAACCGCGGAAAGAAGGAGTATGCGGAGAGATTCAGAGGTGAATTGAAAATGCCGCACAACAGCGACAACGAGCACAAATGCATCGCATGCGGTCTCTGTCAAATGAACTGTCCTAACGGAACCATCAAGGTGGTTACCAAACAAATCACAACAGAGGATGGTAAGACAAAGAAAGTTCTAGACAAATACTTGTATGACTTGGGAACTTGCACCTTCTGTGGTCTTTGTACCACCAATTGCAAGCCTAAGGCAATTGTTTGGAGCAATAATTTCGAGCACTCCGTATTCAGAAGAGAGACTTTGGTTAAACAACTGAACAACGAAGGTTCTAAAGTTGAAGAGAAAAAAGCAGTAGTAACCCCTCAACAGTAAAGATTATGGAAAACATTATGCAATATATTACAGCAGGTAATATCATATTTTTTATTCTTGCGGCGGCCACTGTTCTATTCGGAATACTTACGGTGACCTCCACCAAGATCCTTAGAGCTGCCACTTATCTATTCCTCACATTGTTCTGCATCGCGGGCATATACCTTCAAATGGCATATGACTTCCTTGCGGCAGTTCAAATTTCCGTTTACGCGGGAGGTGTTGTTATCCTTATCGTATTCGCCATCCACATGATCAAAGGCCTTGGTGAAGATAAGGAGATCAACAAAGGACAAAGAAGAATCATGGGTGCGGCAGCCGCAATTGTTGGATTTATCGTATTTAGCGCATGCATCGCCGCCCACTTCATCCAATCAGGTGTGGAGGACGCAAAATTGGACATGACTGCCAACATAGAGACTAACATCAACATGCAAACAGTCGGAACCACTTTGATGGGTACAGACAAATTCCAATACCTATTGCCATTCGAGGCGTCAAGTATTCTCTTGCTTGCATGCATCGTTGGTTGTATAGCAATCGCACAAAAGAGTAAGGAGGTAAAAAAATGAATATTCCAGTAGCATCATATTTCATCCTTAGTACGCTTCTTTTCTTTATAGGCGTATACGGATTTGTGGCAAGAAAAAACCTCATCAGCATTCTTATGTCGATTGAGCTTATTCTTAACGCTGTGAACATCAACTTTGTCGCAGCCAACAGATATATCTTGCCTAACTTGAATGTCGATAAGCCATTGATGGAGGGTTATATCTATACACTTTTCGTCATTGCGATCGCCGCGGCGGAAACTGCAGTGGCAATTTCAATTATCATTAACGTCTATCGTCAACACAAGAATATAGACGCTAAGAGTATTAACGAGTTAAAACACTAATAAACATGGAACAATTAGCGAATTTAGCACCTTTCGTTTTGTTATTACCGCTCTGCATGTTCCTAGTGTTAGGACTATTCGGTAATAAAATGGCACATAAAACCGCAGGACTTCTCGGAACTGCTGTATTTGGTGTCACTTCAGTGATTTGTTACTACATTGCCATCAACTACTTCTTCAGCGGAAATTTCCAAAACGGAGGAACTTTTGAGGCTGTTGAACTTTTTAACATGGAGTGGTTAAGGATGACAGATACACTTTGTATCCACATCGGCTTCCTATTGGATCCGCTTTCTGCGATCATGTTGATTGTCATCTCCACCGTTTCATTGATGGTCCACATCTACAGCATGGGCTACATGAAAGAGCATGACGGCACATATGATGGAGGATTACAACGTTTCTACGCTGTTCTCTCCCTCTTCTCATTCGCCATGCTAGGATTGGTGATCGCGACCAACATCTTCCAAATGTATATCTTCTGGGAGTTGGTGGGTGTATCATCCTTCTTGTTGATCAGCTACTATTACTACAAACCATCAGCAGTACGCGCCGCTAAGAAGGCATTCATCGTGACTCGTTTCGCTGATATGTTCTTCTTGATCGGTATCTTGATCCTATCCTACTACACCGGAACATTCGACTTCGACAAACTCACATTGGTTAATGAGGGTCACGTTGAGATCGTCAACTCAACCATGAGAGACATCACATTCTGCGGATTCCCAATCATTTCCATCGCGGTCTTCTTGATTTTCTTGGGTGGTGCGGGTAAATCAGCGATGTTCCCATTGCACATTTGGTTGCCAGATGCCATGGAGGGTCCAACTCCAGCTTCTGCATTGATCCACGCCGCTACCATGGTCGTAGCTGGTGTATACTTGGTAGCGAGACTCTTCCCCGTTTACCACTTCGAAGCGCCTCACGTATTGGAGATCATCGCCTACATCGGCGCATTCACCAGTATCTTCGCAGCGATTATCGCATGTGCGCAAACCGATATCAAGCGTGTGCTTGCCTTCTCAACCATTTCTCAAATCGCCTACATGATGGTGGCTTTGGGTGTTTCCGGTTACGGAGAGGCAGAGGGATTAGGTTACACCGCCTCCATCTGGCATTTGTTCACACACGCCATGTTCAAGGCATTGCTCTTCATGGGTGCGGGTGCCATTATCCATGCGGTTCATAGCAACGAGATGGATGACATGGGTAACTTGCGCAAGCGTATGCCAATCACCCACATCACCTTCTTGATCGCATGTTTGGCCATCGCAGGTATTCCTCCTTTCTCAGGATTCTTCTCTAAGGATGAGATCTTGGTGGCAGCGCTTGAAAACAATAAGATCGCCTTCGCGGTTGAGTATTTCGTAGCAGGTTTGACCGCCTTCTATATGTTCCGTCTTTACTACCGCATCTTCTGGTTCGGTGAGCCTAAAGATGGTTACAAGCACGAGCCTCATGAGCAATCATTGGTAATGACCTTCCCATTGATGTTCTTGGCAGGCGTGACAGTCATCTCAGGTATTTGTTGGATGTTCGGATTACTTCCATTCACCCACCTCATCTCTTCTGACTTCACCAACTACGACATCCACACTCATTGGAACGTGGCATTGCCAAGTATCGGAGCCGGTGTAATTGGTATCCTAATCGCCACCTTCCTCTTCTTGGAGAAGACTGGCAGACCAAACAAGGCAGTATCTTACTTCAAGAGACCTTACAAGTGGGCTGTTAAAAAGTTCTACATCGACGAGGTTTATTTGTATGTAACGAACAATATCATTTTCAAACGTATTTGTCAACCAATCGCATGGTTTGACCGTCACGTCATCGACGGTTTCATGGATTTGCTCGCATGGATCACCAACAAGTCTTCCGAGGAGATCAAAGAGGTTCAGAGCGGTTATGTACAACAATACGCTTGGGTATTTATTATCGGAGTTATCACCATTGTGATATGCGCCATTTAACATCTAACTGAAAATAAATACGACAATGAATATATTATCATTATTTGTAATCATTCCGCTGATCATGATGGCAGTGATATTCTGCATCAACGGCGAGAATAAAAAACTGATTCGTTCAGTGATGACAATCGGTGGCGTTGCGTTATTGGCAGTCTCCGTCATCACAACAATTGAGTATTTCAAAGAGCATGGAGCGGATCCAACCGCTGCATTCTACTTACAGGAACAATTCATGTGGTATGAAAGATTCAACATCCGATACGCAGTAGGTATCGATGGAGTTTCTGTAGCGATGCTATTGCTCTCCTCCATCATCGTTCTAACGGGTGCGATCATCTCCTACGCCATCGAGAACAAGGCGAAGGAGTATTACCTATGGTTCTTGATGCTTTCAGTTGGAGTATATGGATTCTTCATCTCCATCGACCTTTTCACCATGTTCATCTTCTACGAGGTTGCCTTGATTCCGATGTATTTGCTCATCGGTCTTTGGGGTAGCGGAAAGAAGGAGTACTCAGCGATGAAATTGACCTTGATGTTGATGGGTGGTTCAGCCTTCTTGATGATGGGTATCTTCGGTATCTACTTCAACTCAGTACCAGAAGGTTGTGATCCTACTTTCAAACTAGACGAAATCGCGGCCCATGTAACAATGTTACGCCAAAACTCAAGCGATGTGGACACATCCCTTATCGATTGGGAGTACATCTTCTTCCCTCTTACCTTTATCGGATTCGGTGTCTTGGGTGCTATGTTCCCATTCCACACATGGTCTCCTGACGGTCACGCATCAGCGCCAACAGCGGTATCTATGCTTCACGCAGGTGTATTGATGAAGCTTGGAGGTTATGGCTGTTTCCGCGTTGCGATGTATTTGATGCCAGACGCGGCCAACGATCTAGCATGGATCTTCATCATCCTTACTGGTATCAGCGTGGTATACGGAGCATTCAGCGCATGTGTACAAACCGACTTGAAGTACATCAACGCATACTCTTCCGTTAGCCACTGTGGTTTGGTGTTGTTCGCCTTGTTGATGATGAACAAGACAGCGATGACCGGTGCAATTCTTCAAATGGTTTCACACGGTTTGATGACTGCCCTCTTCTTCGCCTTGATCGGTATCATCTACGGTAAGACCCACACACGTGACATCCGCGAGATGGGCGGTTTGATGAAAATCATTCCAGTACTTAGTGTATGTTACGTTATCGCAGGTTTGGCCTCTCTAGGTTTGCCAGGCTTGAGCGGATTCGTCGCTGAGATGACCATCTTTGTCGGAGCGTTCCAAAATGCGGATACATTCCACAGAGTATTCGTTATCTTCGGTTGCACTTCCATCGTCATCACCGCGGTATATATCTTACGAGTAGTTGGCAAGATGCTCTTCGGTCCTATTCAAAACGAGCACCACAAGGATATTACAGACGCCAACTTATACGAAAAGATCGCCGTATTCACTTTGATCGCCGCCATCGCAGCCGTTGGTATCCGACCTCTAGAGTTGTCCGACATGATCAAAGACGGTGTAAACGTCATTTCAACTATCTTAGCAAAATAACAGATCAGATATGGACTACACTAATTTTCTCTTCATGAACCACGAAATCTCACTAGTAGTGGTTATGGTTTTGGTTTTGTTGACTGATTTGATTTTCGGAGACAAAAACAAAAAATTATGTCAATATGCCGCTTTAGGTCTCTTCCTAGCGCATACAGTATTAGGCTTATATCTTGGTCACATTTCAGATATGGGCAACAGCTCTCCAGAGGTCTTCGCGGATATGTACATCACATCCGATATGCATATTTTGGTGAAGAATATCTTGAACATCGGTACCTTCTTGGTATTTATGTTCGCTTTCCGTTGGAACACAACAGAGAATAAAGAGCATTCAAGCGAATTCTACTTCTTGACGCTCTCTACCCTTCTCGGTATGTATTTGATGGTTTCATCAGGACACTTCCTTTTGTTCTACATCGGTTTGGAAACCGCTTCCATTCCATTGGCTACTTTGGTGGCATTCAACAAGAAGCAAAAGGAGTCCGCTGAGGCAGCTGCCAAGTATGTTCTAACAGCAGCCTTCTCTTCCGGCGTGATGTTGTTCGGTATCTCTATGCTTTACGTGAGCTGCAACGGATCCCTATACTTCAACGACATTTTGGAGGCATTCGACAAACAACCACTTCAAATCATGGCTTTCGCATGCTTCATCGCTGGTATCGGTTTCAAGTTGTCATTGGTTCCATTCCACTCATGGACAGCAGATACTTACCAAGGCGCACCGACCGCTGTGACCGCTTACCTTTCCGTTATTTCGAAAGGTGCAGCCGCATTCGCTCTATTTTGCATCATTGGCAAGGCATTCGCTTATGCTCCTGAAGTTTGGAAAAACATCTTGTGGTGGTTGATCGTGATTACCATCACAATCGGTAACTTGTTCGCCATCAGACAAACCAATATGAAACGATTCATGGCCTTCTCATCCATTTCCCAAGCGGGTTACATCATGTTGGGTGTAGCAGCAGGATCTGCATTGGGTATGTCCTCTCTCGTTTACTACGTATTGATTTATCTATTCACCAACCTTGCCGCTTTCGGTGTCATCTCCTCTATCGAGAATGAAACTGGCAAGCTTAATAGAGATGATTACGACGGACTTTACGAGACCAACCCTAAGTTGGCGCTCGTCATGATGTTGGCAATGTTCTCTTTGGGTGGTATTCCTCCATTTGCCGGATGCTTCAGTAAACTATTCATCTTTATCTCTGTATTCGAGCAAAAGGAGTATCTTTTGGTATTCATCGCATTGTTGAACACAGTCATCTCCCTCTACTACTACTTGTTAGTTGTAAAGGCGATGTTCATCAAAGATCCAAAGAATCCAATCGCTACATTCAAGAGCGACAACATGACACGTGTAGGATTGATTATCTGTACCATCTGCATGATTGTTCTTGGATTTATCAGCGGACTTTACCAATACATCGAATCAATTAGTTTCTAAGAACAATTGTAATAGACAAACGAAAGGCGTCCCTCTATTTTGTGGGACGCCTTTTTTGTATCCAGAAGCTGTTTAAAATTAAAAGGCTTTCGTATAGGTTTTTCTATTTCAATTCGCTATATTTACAAAAACGAAACACAGGGAAGCTATTTCCCCACTAAAATTGACACAAAAATGGAAAATAGATTTTTATCATTCATCGCTTCATGTGCGGTAGCGGCCATGTTCACTTCATGTGCGGTTTCAACCTATTCTTATGACACAGGAACACCTCCACCTCCGCCACACCACCACCATCACCAACCACATTACGGACATCCAGGCCCTGGTGTGAAGCATTATCCTATCGACCAGATGAGAAAGGGTCCTGTTGGCCCGCATCATAACCCACAAAAGCCGCCTCAACATCAACCCGCAAAACCGACCCCTGCCCCTCAAAAGCAGACTGTCCGCGATGCGGAGAAGAATGATGTGCGCAATAGCGGAAGAACCAGGACTCAAACCTCCAGCAGCACACAAAGTTCCGCACCACGCAGTGCCAGAACAAGTTCAGCTTCTGCGTCATCAAGCAGTAGAAGCAGTGCGGCTCCTTCATCTTCAAGCAGCAGCACGAGAAGTGGTTCATCCTCTTCCAGCAGTTCAAGAACTTCACAATCAAGTTCACGCACATCTAGTCCTAGCAGAAGATAAGCGATGATCGACAGCGCCATTCCACAATTTGTCTCCGAGGAGCTCTCCCAAGACCACAGCGGGCACAACCACCAACACGCAGAACGTGTAGTGGCCAACGCCCGAAAAATCATGGTCGAAGAGGGAGGAGACGAGAAAATCATTCTCACCGCCGCTTGGCTCCACGATTGCATAGACAAAAAATTATTCTCCGACCTAGCGGGACAACTCGACAAAATCAACACGTTGTTGAAGCGTCTTCACTACAATGAGAAGGAAGTGGAAGAGGTCTTGTATATCATCCAAAACATCTCCTACAACGGAGGAGAAAACCGTCCGTTGTCCACTTTGAACGCACAGATCGTACGTGATGCGGATCGTCTTGACGCAATCGGCGCCATCGGTATCATCCGCACCATCGAATACGGCGCATCCAAAGGAAGATCCTTCTATGGAACGGAGAACATAAAAAAAGAGAAAGGGAAGTGCGGATGGAACCAACCATCCGACACTTCCCTTTCACATTTCTATGAGAAACTACTAAAGTTGGAATCGCTCATGCATACGAAGAGCGCTAAATCTTTGGCTCGCCAACGCACTGCTTTTTTGGAGACTTTCCTCCAACAATTTTACGACGAGCTAGGGTAACATCCCCTACTTCAACGCATAACTCACATAAGCGAACTGTTTACTGTCAGGCGACCAAGAATTCACATTGATTGTACCTTGTCCACCAAACAACTCCACAATTGTTTTCGGAGTTCCACCCTGAGCAGGCATCATACGAAGGACCACATTCTTGTTGGGCAAATGCTCATCAGGCTTCAAATCCCCCTTGCGATAGGCCACATAGACCACCCACTTGCTATCAGGAGAGACATGCGGGAACCATGAATTCAAATCCTCATCAAAGGTCATTTGGGTCTGCTCGCTACCATCGGCACGCATACGCCAAACTTGCATCAAGCCTGTCTTCACCCAATTGAACCAAATATATTTTCCTTCCGGACTATATTCAGGGCCATCGCTCAAGCCATCCTCTCCCTTGGTATGGGCAACCTCCACCCCACTTGTCAAATCCATCGTATGGACCACATGGGCCTCTCCACGGAAAGCGCAGTAGGTCATCGCCTTCATATCCGGACTCCAACCATGCAAATAACTAGGGCCATTAGGGGTCACACATTTCGCCTCCCCACCTTCAAAAGGCAAGACATAAATACGAGAATTACCATCCTCCGCCGTGTGATGGCTCACAGCTATGTATTTACCGTCGGAAGAGATCACATGGTCATTGTTACACTTTTGCGCGACACCAGACGCTATCAGCTCCGCCTCGGATGATCCATCCACCGCCAATCGATACAATCTACCATTGGAATTAAATACGAACCATTTACCATCAGGAGACCAGTTTGGAGCCTCTATCAAATAGGGAAATTCTTTTACCACACGGTGGGTACCGGTAGCCAAATCATACACTTCTAGTTTGCTAATTACCTCATTCATTGTCAGTTATTATTAAAGAAACATTATAAGGCAAAAATACAAAATTTATTTTAAAACCAATCTTCTCCCTTCACTCGATAAAATGTGCTATATTTGTGTAATTAGAAAAGATATATGATGAAAAGTTTCGAACCAAAACCATGGGTGGCGCCTCAACCCGTATTAATCATCGGCACCTACGACGCGAACGGAATAGCGAACGCCATGAACGCAGCCTGGGGAGGACAATGGGACATGAAGGAGATTATGATCGCCATGGGTTCCCACGCCACAACTGAGAATTTAAATAAGAACGGAGAGTTCACTGTAGCTTTCGCCACCAAAGAGACACTTATCGCAAGTGATTTTGTCGGTATCGTCAGCGCCAAGAATGACCCTAAGAAGATGGAGAAAACCGGTTGGAAGAGTTTCAAGGGAGAAATGGTAAACGCCCCCGTTTTTGACTGTTTCCCCATGACCTTGGAGTGTCGTATCTCCCGAAAAATCGACGAGGATCCCAACGGATATTATATCGTGGCGGAGATTGTAAATATCCTCGTGGACGAAAAATATTTAGCCGCTGATGGCAAGCCAGACATCGAGAAGATGGGATTGATTACCTTCGATCCTGTCCACCATGGCTACATCCAACTAGGCGGCAAGGTAGGTCAAGCATTCGCCGATGGAAAGAAACTCTAATACATTCCTATGAAAGCACTTGTCATTGGAGCCACCGGCGCAACAGGCAAAGACCTCGTATCGCTCTTGCTACAAGAAGAGAGATACGAACAAGTCGATATTTTTGTCCGCAGGGATCCTACCATCAACCATCCTAAGCTAAAGGTGCATATCGTGGATTTCAACCACCTCGAGCAGTGGCAGGATCTGTTGCAAGGCGACGTGCTCTTCTCAGCTATGGGAACGACACGCAAACAAGCCGGCGGCAAAGAGAAGCAGTGGGTCATCGATTACGATTACCAATACAACACCGCCAAGGCGGCGCAAGCGAATGGCGTACACACCTTGGAATTAATCTCCTCCGTCAACGCCAACGCCCAGTCATCGCTCTTCTATCCCCGTATGAAAGGAGCCTTGGAAAATGCGGTATTAGCACTAGGATTCCCCCAAGTGGTCATTATGCGTCCACCCTCTTTGATTAGGAAAGGAACGGACCGTTTCGGAGAGCCGCAATCAGTGGCCATTCTCCAATTTTTCAATAAATTCGGTCTGCTAAAATCCTGGGAACCCATGCCCACGGAGATGGTAGCGCAAGCGATGGTTAAAACCTCTTTGGAACTGACAACGGGGCAGAGCATCCTCGAAGCGGCAGACATCAGAAATCTAATCGCTAACTTTTAAAATCCATGAATATCCTAAAGCATATCACCTATGGACTATTGGCTCTTACAGCCCTATGTTCCTGCCAAGGCGTAGAGAACGCCAAGAACAACGATGCGGCCGCAGTGGAACGTGTCATCATGTCCCGTCGCAGCATCCGTCAATATACCGGCCAACGCATCAGCAGGGACACCTTGGACAAAATCCTCCAATGTGGCATCAACGCCCCTAACGGAAGGAACCGTCAAGCCTACGAAATCCGTGTGGTGGACGATCCGGCATTGGTGAATGAGATATCCGCATCCGTCACAAACAGCAAGCCTGAAGTTCTTCGTGAAGGGTTCAGTAATATCTTCGCAGGCGCCACCTGTGTGGTCTTCCTTGCGGCGGACACCACTTACGACATGTCTCAGGTGGATTGCGGTTTATTAGGAGAAAACATCATGCTCTTCGCCTGGTCTATGGGCATAGGCTCTTGTTGCATGGCCCATCCGGTAAGGGAGATGAAGGCTTCGGAGGCGACCCTTCCCTATCTCAAAGAAATGCGTTTCAGCGAGAATTACGAACTATTGGTCTGCATCGCCATGGGTTATCCAGACGAAGTGCCAGAGGCCAAACCTAGAGACGCGGAGAAAATCAAATATGTAGAAAATACAAAATAGTAAGACAAATAATAGAATCATAAAATGGCAACTAAACTAAAGACATCCATTCAATTGGAGAAAGATTTGTTCGACCAAATCTACAAATCCATGCAAGGTGACGTCATCCAAGAGGTCATCAAGGCGACCCGCATTCCTTCCAAGCAAAATTATTGGAAAGACTCTTTGGAGGGACACAGCATCAAAGTGGATGAAAAACTTTTGAAACGATTCAACGACCTTTTCGAGGAGGTAAAGAGCAAACTCGGGTTCAAAGAGAAGGTGGATTTCTATATCACCGGTAACTCAGAGGTGAACGCCTTCGCCATCATGGCGCAAGAGGAGGACGAATCACACATCATCAACGTAAACTCCGCTTTGATTCAATTGATGACAGACGACGAGTTGAAGTTTGTCATCGGCCACGAATTGGGGCATCTGATCAGCCAAGACGCGAAATTGCTCAATCTGGTACAATTCGTATTCGAAGGAGAGGCTATTCCTGTGCTTTTGATGCACAAGATCAGATTATGGAACCAGTTGGCGGAATTGGTGGCCGACCGATACGGTTACATGGCGGTGGAAGACTTGAATGTCTGCATTTCCGCCTTCTTCAAGATGTCCTCAGGCCTCGATTTCGCCAAGATGGGCATCGACTTCGAATCCTTCATCGAGGAGAACAAGAAGCGTCTCGCCTACTTCCAAGAGGAGGAGGGCTTAAGCTGCGACAGCCATCCGATCAACCCTATCCGCGTGGAGGCGATCCACCTCTTCTCCAAAGCGAAGAGCGACAAGGAGTTAACCAAGCAGATGGACCAACTAATCAACATTCTTTTGAAAGTCCGCAGTTCGGAATTGGACCGCAATCTTTCCGTATTCATCGCGACCGCAGGTCTTATCGTCGCTTCCTGCGACGGCAACATCGACACATTGGAGAGCAATGAAATACTCAACAACTTATCAGCCCTCCAAATCTTCCCTATCCAATACATCGAAGAGTTGAGCAAACAGGATGTGTCCAAACTATTTGAGGAATCAATCGCCAAGATTTTGGAAATCAATCCTACCCTACGCGACACCATGTTGCTCTACATCATCAGCATCATCATGGCGGATAATCGATTCGAGAAAGAGGAAGTCGAATTACTCTACCAAATCGGAGAAAACCTGCTAGGTTACTCAAGGAAAGAGATCGCCCACTACTTCGCGGCATCTATCCAAGAGGGATTCCGACCGGGCTATGACGGACTCAGATAACAATGATTCTGGGAAAGACGCATTAGCTGCATTTCACAGATATTGGGGCATCCACCAAAGGATGCCCTACCTTGAACGATCACCAAGGGCGACGAATTGAACGCAGCAAAACAAACACAAATGATTCCCTACGAAAAACACCACTAACACAATAAGAATTTATTATTTTTGAAATACATAAACCCATTAAAAACATCAACACATGAAGAAGTTATTTACATTAATGATGCTAATGTTGTGTATGACAACGTTCGCACAGTCCAGACGTCCGATCGACAATCGACACCCGATGTGGATGATTCACGTCGATGTATGGAACGAAGCCGACCCTCAAAAGATCATCGATCTTGTACCAGAGGACATCAAACCATACGTTTGCATGAATCTTTCGCTCTCTTGCCAGTATGACAAGGATTTGAAAATCTACAAGATGCCTCAAAGTGCCATACAGACCTACCGCTCTTGGGCATCGGTCTGCTGCAAAAACAACTTATGGTTTACTTGCCAACCTGCCTCAGGAGGTCACACCCATTTGCAAGACGACGCCTTTCACGCAGACGAGTCGTTTGCCATCATGGAATCCTTCTTTAAGGACTACAAAAACTTTTTAGGTTGGAACTACGCCGAGCAGTTCTGGGGGTTCGGAGAACCTAACGACGCAAGTTCTAGCACCGACAGCGATCGAATCAAGTTCTTCGCGCGACTTGTCCCAATGCATCAAAAATATGGAGGATTCCTCACCATTTCTTTCTGCGGAAACATCTGGTCTCACCCAGTGAACCCAATTGGAATGATGAAGCGTAACGCTGATTTCCTCAACGCCTGCAAAGCAGCTCCGGAAGCGGTGCTATTCCTCTATAAGTACACCACCTCCGCCAACTGGTTCAACAATGAATCAGTCACTTTGGCACCATTTATCTCAGGCTTGGCCAAGAACTACGGCGTTCGCTATGATAATTGTGGATGGAACGGAATGATTGACGAATTCGCCAAATCTAACGAAGCATACAAAAGCCAGTCCTATCCAGGTGCTGTCGGTATCGCTCCTGTCCTCGAACAAATGGCGCTCAACGGAGCTTGCGTATGGGACGGACCAGAGCTCATTTGGACAGAAGATTTCAGAAATCTCAGCGCATCAAGAACTGCCGACGGATATACACGACGCAATTGGACAACATTCGCTAACTTCGACAACATTTGGGTCGATATGTGGCGTAAAGTCATAGATGGAACCATCTACATTCCAAGTCGCGAGGAGGTCATCGGCCGTACTAAGATTTGCATCATCAACGATATAAGCGCAAATCAAGACGCCACAAGTTTGAAGGTAAACGCATACGCCGCACCTATCGACCTCTATCACGGACTTTATCTACAAGATGACCCGGCTAATGCCCGCACAAGCTCGGAAGGCGGAATCGGTACGATAAATGGTTACGGTAACAACAACTACCTCTATTTCAAGAAAACGGGCCGATACCAGTCCATCCCTATCGTCATCGACCTTTATGACAATGTGGCAAAGAAGATCCCTAATCAGATCAAACGTTCTGCCATCAACAATAAAACAGTTTGGGCGAACCAAAGCGCAAAAGTACAATTCTTTAACGCCAACTACCCAGAGGTTAGCACTGGCGACCTATTCGTGGCACGCAACAAAAACGCACTCGTATGCTACTTCCCATACTCGTTCATGAATAGCAAGACCACAGCTTCCGCCACTGTTCCTTTGCAATACAACACTTGCCAGAAGATTGACTTGAAGTTCGCCCAATACAGCAGCGCCATCATAAACGAGTATAAAGATCAAATGGTCTGCTACTTCAACAACTACCGTACGGACGACACTTCAGTAAAGTCTGATGTCATCACCATCTACGGAGCGAAGTCTCAGCCGAAAGCGACATTGACAGAACGCCGACAGGCATCCAACTCATCGGCCAAAGCGACTTTGACAGAATCCTGGAATGGAGATGTATACACCTGTACAATTTCACACTGCGGTCCTTGCGACTTGACTATCGCCTGCGCAGGAAACGAAGCGAACCGTTCGACAGATTACCTTCCTTCAACCGCTCTTGAAGCGTCATCCATCAAACAACCGGCTAGCTACGCAACCGATCTTATCATCGAAGCAGAGGACATGGATTACAAAAATGTCGCATCATGCGTCACTCACCAATACAACTGGAACGGAGGTCAGCTACGAAGCATAAGAGGCCATTCCGCTATGGGATTCCAGATGATGGGTACCAATAAAGCGGCTGCGCTCCGTTGGTCAGGCGCTATCAGCAAAACTAGCATGTATGAAGTGCGTATCAAATATATGTCCAAGGGTTCAGGTACAATCACCTCATCGTTTGGCGATGCGCAAGAGGAGAAACTTGATGTTGTAAACACAGGTACGGAATGGAAATATGCCACCTACAAAGCTAATGTGCAAGAGGGTGTAAACACATTCACGCTTACCAATACTGGCGGAGTGGATATGTATGTTGACAATGTAACCTTCTCTCCTTTCTATATCGCCCTAAACGGAATGGGTAATGCGGAAGCGGTCGGCGATCGCCACTACTTCAAGACAACGACGTGGGCCTATTTCCCATCCGATATACTAAAGGGCAAAAAGGTCGAAGATGTCGGAGGCTTGCTTATTGAATGTGGGGAAGAGAGCACTACCGGATATCGTCTGGACTTTGAAATCTTTGATGCGGAGGGTAAAAAGGTGAATAACGACTGGTATATCGGATCCGCGGCGTCGGGAACCTCCTCGTCGGAACCTATATTGTCCAAGACCTACAATCTTCACGAATTGCTATCGCAGTTCATCACCCAATATCCAGGATGCACCTTTGGTCAAATCCGTCTCAACACGGCCATACCAGAAGATTCGGAAGATAAGTATTTCTTCACACTCACAAAGATAGAGGCTATTTATGGAGAATTGGAGACAACAGGTCTTCCGTTGGTCAAAGCGCAAACGCCGGCAGAGGAAGGTCGTTACAGCATTAAAGGAGAATCAATAAAAGAAGATTACCGTGGCGTCCACATTATCCGAATGAAGGATGGCTCAGTTAAGAAGGCGATAAGACGATAATCCTTGCGGTATATACGCTAAAGCAAAAATTCTCAACAGAGATACCCCAAAGGAAAGGGGGAATCAAAAGCGTGTTTTGATTCCCCCTTTTATTTTTTATTCTTCGTACCGATTCGTAGAAATCATCTTTTCAGCAAACTGATTCCCTCCGCAGCGGAAGCACTGTTCGGCTGGATCAAGAGAGCTTGGTTAAAAAGAGATCGCGCCTTGACGAAATCCTTTTTGTAATAGGCGTTCCATGCGGAAAGGATCACAATATCATAATCGAACGGATAAAGCGCCTCCACCCTGTCAAAGTAGGGTTCCGCCTTGGCGTAATCCCCCACATTGAAGTACATGAGACCGCGATAATAGTTGGCCTTGGTGTTATTGGGATCCAATTTAAGAATGGAATCGTACTGCTTTCCCACCTTTACCCAATCCTTCAACTTTGCCGCAGGCAAAACATAACCGAAACGAGGCTCGATCGAATTGGGACGCAACTGGATCGCTTTGGTGTAGTAAAGCAGTGAGACTTTGTAATCTCCCTTGTTGTAATAGAGCCATCCCAAACGCAGATTGACCGCATAGATATCCGCCTTCACCTGTTTCAAAACCTCAATCGCCTCCGCATATTGTTTGTTGGCTTCATACTCATAACTCTTCGCAAAAATGGCGCTACGATTCGGCTCCGCATTCACAGCGAAGAGAGACATTCCAATCCAAAGGAAGAATGTCACTCCTATCCATTTATATCTTTTTAAAAGTTCCATTGTGCCCCCACTGCTATGACATTATCATTTTGACCAAATGGTTTCAGACCTGAATTACCTTCCAAATCCACTAAATACAAGTTGGATTTCTTACGAAGATATTTGTAGGTCACAATCACGTTCAGATGGTTATTCAACAAATAAATCAATTGGGCAGAGCCTCTAAATTTTGTCTCGCAAGACAACGTATAGAGCGTGTGGCTCTCTCGGTCATGGTAATCACAAAGGTTACCATAGAGGAATGCGGCGCTTCCCCACAACCGTTTATAAATCTTTCCACCAGCCTCAACCTCCGCCAAGAAACTACCTGGTAAATCACCCATTTTCACATAATCATTGCCTCTCCAAATATATGAAATTTTAGGAGACAAAAAGAGATTGACATTACCCAACGGATAATAACGATAGGACAAATCACACTGTATGACCTTTAGATTTTCCCCACGAAAAAAAGAGAAACCCGCTTGTCCTAGATGTCTTCCATAGGTATAATCAGCGCGACAGCCAACCAAAATATCATTTCTGGTGTGGCGATAAGAATTATGGAGATATTTGTAGGAGGTCTGAGAGAGTTCCTTCCACCTATCTGGTGTTAAAACCGGATAATCTACCTGCCACCACCACTGATCACTATTTCCCCAATTATTACCCCAACCCCACGGATTATCCCCCCATTGATTGGTTGTGGGCCATTGATTAAAGGGATCATACTGTTGGTTAGCATATTGTTGGGGAGCAGGTCGAAACCATTCGTTATAATTTCCATCACCACCCCACTCACTCGGTTCATACATTGCCCTTAATGTGCTTGAAGTCGTATCCAACGCAAACGAAACGACATCATATGCTTCGTGACCGACTCTAAAAATCGGAGCCACCTTCCAATGTTCGTTGATATTGAATTTAGCATTCAACTCATACTCAACGCCCACATATTTGGAACGAAGGTTAAAGTAGGTCTTGTTCGCCCCCTTCATCTCCACAGGATTGGTGCGGGCACTCACGCCAAAATGGTGGGAAAGCTCACAAATGGAACCTATTTGATTGGTCGCATCTAAGGAGAAAAATCCTCCGTTACCGACTACATATCGCTCAAAGTAAATATAGGAATCATCCCAATAGGTCTTATCATTCGCGAACAACACACCACCCTCCGCATAG
The DNA here is from genome assembly GCA_024401515.1 of Paludibacteraceae bacterium. GTDB lineage: Bacteria > Bacteroidota > Bacteroidia > Bacteroidales > Paludibacteraceae > UBA1181. The sequence goes on from JAKSKY010000020.1 coordinate 28,686, forward strand.
ATACTAACTATGGGTTTAAATGGTTTTAAACCATATTTGGCCACAGAGACGGAGGGAATGGAAGAATACAAACGGTTCGCGTCCAACTCCCGAAGCGTATTCTTGTAGGAGAAATAGAGGTACTCATTCAAAACAGAATCCAACGGACAGAGGGAATGGGCAGACTCCAGATAGGGCAACGCGTCACAAAAACGTCCCTTTTCATAGAGGGATACACCAATGCCACGATCGGAGATGAACTTCACATAGCGTCCATCCGATGCGTCAAAGCATACCTGCGCTAAAGCTGATACTGACAACATCAGCATAGCGAGAGCCATCACGATTTTCATGAAGCACTTTTCCATGGCATTATTAGATGCAAATTTAACAAAATTTGGAGGAGAGTCAAAATATTATCGAAGCTCAATGCACAGCGTCGAACCATCCGTACATTTCACCTCAAGTCTATTACTCTCCACACGGGTTGTTCTATATTCAATTTGATTTACAAGACGACCCATCACGCAGGTTGAAACAGTCGCAACCAGCTCTGCGGAATGTGTTTCCTTCGCCTCGAATATATTTTTACTCAACAAGCCCATTGGGGCCACCAAATCCAACAAAAAGTCCCACCATCCCACACGTCTTACGGATAGTGGCATCTCCTCCTTCAAACTCCAAGGTTCACCATTTTTAGTAATCACCTTATAATTCGACAAGAAGAAATGGTAAAGGGCACACCTCTTCGTTCCTTCATAACGTTGAAACTCGAAAATGCCATCATGGATCGCGAACCAAGCCTTCGCCCCACTCTTTTTATTCCATAGGTATGAATAGCCATACGCCTCAACGACGCACCACGACTCTTCGCCATATAGATCAGAAGTAGCCGACATTTCTTGTCCGAGGTAGAAGCAATAAGGAGAACGCATGGTTTCGCCCTCCATAGCCGTCAAGGAATCGCCCTCCTCCGGAACACCACAAGAGACAAGCGCTCCCGACTTCATATAATTCACGAAAGGATAAGGGATCGTTGGAGTCCCCGCAAAGGGAGAGGCCTGAAACTGAAAGTGCAAGTGCGGATAAGGGGAGAAACCAGAATTTCCGCAAAGGGCCAATTCCTCTCCACGTTTCACGTTTTGCCCCACTTCACAAAGAAACGAGTCTCGCTTCAAATGGGCCATCAAAGAGTAGAAGCCATCCCAGTGTTTCACCACCACATAATTTCCCCAATTTTGGACTTTGTTGGACGCTCCGATGAGATTATCGTCCACACCATCCTCCACCCACACAACCGTTCCGTCGCCAGGAGCAAGCACCGGTTTCCCATAACAATAGTAATCCTTCACGGAGGCGCCATCACCTTGGTACTGCTTACCATCCACCTCCACCACGAAATCGAAGGCATCCCGCCAAAGACCTTGGTGCGTATAGGCGCCATCCACTCCTTGCGACACCTTCCACTCGCCATAGAAAGGCAATGAAAACGGGTAATAATTGTACCAACGGAACCTAGTGGCATTGGTTTGGTTATAATAGAGATTATCCTCCGGCGTACGTTCCAAAAAGGTCGAAAAATGAGGAGCGCAACTACCCGTCCTACGCTTAAGAAGCGATAAAAACAAGACGGTCACGACACAAAAGGCCAATGAGAAGGCGGGCAAATAGAAATAGGCCAAACATCTCGTGGAGGCAAAGACCGCCAAGAGTTCTACTGGGACTATCATCCAAGAGCAAAACAAAGCGCTCTTCGAAGGGACCAAGTAACAACTCAACGCCAAGGCGGACAATATAAAATTAAATCCGAAACAGGAGAATGGGAGATGAAACAATTCACACCCGAACGTTTGATAAAGAAAGTAAGCGAAAAGGTGCGTGGTCAAAGTGAAAAGAAAGGCAATCCTCGAATAAAATAGGAGGATGATCGCCATAACCAACCCTAAAAATATATCCTGACGGAACAAGACGCTGCTTAAACTAATCAGGTATTCGGATATAACGTCCGGTAAGTTCAACCATATCGGATGATCCGAAATATCGGAGAGGGAATATTCCCCGAAACTCAACATACCAAAATGATCCCCCAACACACAATCTATAAAAAGATCACCACCCTTTTGCTGCGTCAGAAACAGCAGGAACCATAGACAGCAAAGAAATGGGAAGACCAAATAGGGCAACTGAGTCTTAGCGAATATGGTCTCGAAGCCCGCCATTAAGAGCAAAAGCAAAACGGAGGAGACCAACAACATGTAGCACAAGGCCATGTTAGGCGGGAAGAGCGCACCTAACGCCAAGCCTAGTATCACCGCATTAAAGCCGTAGATACCATTGGTCAACTTAAAACGGTCCATGGAGAATGCCACGGCCAATCCATTGACCATAATGCCACAAAAAAGGCCACAAAGGCCGGAAAGCGGATAAAAGAAGGTCACAACGAACAAGGCCACTCCCACCCACGAATCCCGAGAGAAGACCAAAGAGCAATAGCTATTCTTTACGCTCTGAAACCATATGTTCAAGTATTCCTTCATTTGGCCTCCATTCGATTGAGATCCGCCAACGTCTCCGCATCACGAAGCAGCTGCAACTCGCCATTCTCCATCACCATGACCACTTTCGGACGCATGGTGATGAATTGCATCCATTGTGTCACATTGTAAGCGCCCACATGATGGATCAGCAACAAGTCATTGCGCCTTAATGGAGGCAATAGGACATTATCCCGGATCACATCAATATTCATACAAAGCGGTCCACATAGAGAGGTAGGCTCCATTTGCGCCACATCGTCATAGGTGGAGGTCACCTTATGGTTGTACCAAAAGGAGGTGAATAATAGATTCACACCTGCGTCTATCACCGTATTCAAACGACCATCCGCCATACGCTTGTTGGTAATGACGGAGGAGAGAAGATAGCCCGCATTATCCACAAGGGCACGTCCCGTCTCAAATATCAAGCTCAGTTTTTTGCCGGCTGGGAATTTCACCATCCGTAGTGCGGATGTAATCGCCTCCGCATAATCGTCGAATGTCGGGCAGAGGTCCTCCCCTGTCAAATAGGAGGCCTTCAAAGAGTTTTTGGAGGCAAAACCGCCACCTAAGTCCAAATAGGAGATGGGCAGTCCCAGCTTAGTCATCGCATCCAAGGCCAAATGCGCCATCTTCTCCGTCTCAGTACGGTAGGCGTTCACCGATTGGATGAATGTACCGATATGGCAATGTAGTCCGACACATTCCAAACGCTTCTCCGTTGCTATCTTTTCCAAAGCATCCCATGCCTGACCAGACTCCAAATTGAACCCGAAACGGCTCCAAGCGGGATAGATGCCCGCATCCAAATTGACACGGATCGCCACACGTGGCCGGATTTCATGCGCCACCGCCAATTTGGTCAAGAGACGCAACTCCTCCGTGTTATCAACATGAATAAGGCTATCACCCTGAATCGCCTTCAACAATTCGGCCTCGCTCTTCGCGGGTCCGTTAAAAATGATTCTATTGGAAGGAACGTTGTTTTGAAGCGCTTTTTCATACTCAAATCCGGAAACCACCTCGGCCAATGAACCCTCTTCGTGGAAGAGATTGCATATCGCGTTGAGGTAGTTGGTCTTATACGACCAAGCAAAACGCACATCCGGATAGCGGGTGGAAAAAGCCCGCTTCGCCTCGCGGATATTCTTACGCAACGTCTTTTCTGAAAAAACGAAGAGCGGAGAGCCAAAACGCTCCCTCAATCCATCCAAGGCGACTCCGTCGATCTCAGTCTGCGCAACGGAATGGGTATTTTGTCCTGTTTTGCCCGGCATCGTGGGTACGATACGCTTCAACAAAGGTCTTTCGTACTGTTTCTTCTCCATTGTCACATCTCTCCTTTCACTGAAAACATTCCAAATTTCGACTGGTCCACAATCATATCCCAAGAATAACGAATAAACATCTTGCCCACATCGTAATGATCCATGCTTGCGGGCTCCTCGCCCATCGCCA